>CAZMXO010000013.1:0-17000 GCA_964570265.1 uncultured bacterium | reverse complement strand
TTTCCGGTGATGTGGCGTTCAATGGAAGCATCGGAAGAACTGATTTTCCGGGCGGAAGTCTGGCAGAACTTGGAAAAAGTATTGAAAGAGTTGCCGCTCTTGATGTAGAATACCTCCTTCCCGGACATAATGAGATGGTTCAGGGAGCTGCTGCCGTCAAAAGTAATTTTGATTTCATTAACAAAGCTTTTTTTTCTTATTAAATATAAAGTTTCCCCAAGCGTTTTTCAGGTGCCGGCGTGGCTCAGTGGTAGAGCAACTGATTCGTAATCAGTAGGTCGGCGGTTCAACTCCGCCCGCCGGCTCCATTTTACTAAGTTTTAACAGGTGGTTAGAAGATTTATTCTGACTACCTGTTTTTTATTGTACGCTGGTATGGGACTTGGTATGGGACTTTTCTTCAAAATTCTGATTTGCCTGTTCAAAAATATCTATTGCCTCCCTTTCAGCATCTCCGATTGAATGAAGATAGATTTCAGTAGTACTTCTATTTTCATGTCCGAGTATACGCTGAATAGACCCAATCTTAGCACCAGCATTATCCATCAAACTCGCTCCCGCATGCCTTAATGCATGGAACCGAAAATACTTAACGTCAGCCTTCTTACAGAGACTCCTCATGATGCCCTTACGGTCCTTATAAGGCTTATTTACCCAGGCTTTCGCCTTCTTATCCCAATAACGATGCCAGAACACCCACAGCTTCGATTTATCTCTGTTCTCGTATCGTCTCAGAAGAATATCATGCAACTTGGCAGTCATCGGAACCTTACGTGGGGTTAGATGACCGCCTTTCTTCTTTCTGGTATACAGGACAACATATTTACCATCTAAGTGAATATCCGACCATTCCAGACGATTAACCTCTCCGACTCTGGCCATTGTATCTTTAATGGTGTTGAGATAATCCCGTGTATCAGAATCAGCAACCAGAAAAACCTTCAAAATATCTTCTAACGGTGGAACATACTTCTCCGTCTTGTCAACTGGGAAAAACTCAATACCTTTAGTGGGATTGTCCCTGATAATCTTAACTTTAATACCATAATTAAAAGCTGCTTTTAGGTATCTCAAATCGGTATTAGCAGTATAGGCTGATACCTTTGACCGTTTTATCAGGTAAGTCTGAACCATATCAGTTGTAATATCTGAACAATTCAATCCTTTCCACTCTTTAACCCATCTTTTTGCAAGATATATTGTGTCCGTGTAATATCTTTCAGTTTTATAGGCTTTGAGAAAATCCAACCGTTTATTGAGAAGCTCAAAAAAGGTTATGCCTGTTTGAATCTCCGTCTCTGTCTTTGGATTGTTTATCTCCTCCTTTCTTTTTGCTTCGGCTCTTTTGGCCAGGGTTTTTGTTTTGAATCCGTCCTGCGTGCATCTGATCTTTTTCAGGACAAAATCGTACCTCCACCATTTTTTGTCCTTCACAAAAAATACGCTCATAAAGGTTCTCCTTTCCAGGAAAGAAAATCGAACCCCCGAGCTTTCTGGCACCCAGTATCTTCCAGTGTTTATAAACCCAGCTCACACTTTTATGAAGAAACCGAGCAACCTCCTCAGGAGTCATTATCTCAGATTGGTTTTGGTTGTCAATTTTTTGCTTATTCATCGTGTCTAAAATGCTCCATCCAGCGGTCAAACTCACTTTTTTTTATGATTATTTTGCGTTTTACCCGAAAATAAGGTATTGGATTATCTGGGTCAGAAAGATAATTCCGGAGCGTACTGTCAGAGAAGGTGGAGTACTGGACCAGTTGTTTTAGGTCTAAAAATTTATCGTCTGTTAAGTTTTTCATAACCGTTGAAGTCGTTGTCGATTCTAAAAAAATTGTTTTTTGGTTAGGATAAATCAATTATTTTGGAAAAACACGTTACAATGGTAAAATACTAAATTGGCTAATAGTAATTTTGCAGAGGTGTAATAAATAATGGCTGAAAGTTTATATCCTCAAGAAGACTTAAATAATTATTTTTTCTGGTTGTGGGAATATCAAAGACGCAATCAGCATTATATTAATGACATGAGGATTTTTTTTAGACTTAAACAGGAAATTGAAAAGTTTAAGGTTCAGCATGAAGTTCCAGAAATTAAGATATTTCCTGATGAAGAAAAAACAAATGATGATAATGAAATAATTATTCATTCACCTAATGAGGGATATGATGAAAGTTTTTTAGAGGAATGGGTTTTTGATGTCAGTGATGATGGTAAAACATTTTCAGAAGGCTTTGAAAATCTTCCTGCAAAATATAAATCAAAATACAATTTAATAATTCAAAAATTTAGGCAAAATCATAAGTATTTGCCGATGGAAATAGAAGAGAAAATTACATCGGATGATATTCTTATAAGAATATCTAATAATAATTTAAAATATAAAACGAATCCTAGTGTGTATGGTTTAAGAAAATATGTAGAATATTTAAAAGGCCCTAAGATAGAAAATGATGCATCGATCAGGAATGAATATTACTTTAAAATAAATATAAACAAATCTCTATCAGAATTAAATAAGGAGTTAGCCTTTCTTTATTATTTTTATAAATGGGGTAAGGTTGATAAAGAATTTATGGATTTGGAAGATGAAAAAGAAATAGCTTCAAAAACAAAGGAGGCAAATAAATTAAAAACAGAGCTTCTTGATGCCATATGTAAATTAAAAAAAAGAGAAATAAAAAAAACTTCAAGGCTTAACTGGCGTTCAGATAACAAAAAAAGAGCTATAGGTCTTTGGCTTTGGGATGATATTGAAAAAAAGAGAAAAAACAATAAAAAATATTCACAAGCAGACGCAATGAAAAATATGTTTAATGAACATTTAACGGAGTTAGATCAAATGGATTTTGATGATGCCGGTGAACGTAAGCTTCAAAAATATGAACAACAAACACGTGAATGTATAAAAGAAGTTGATCTTTTTCCAATGAGTTAGATGTAGCTATCCACCCAGTTTTCATTTTTCCATAGAACTCACCTTTATTTCAAAAACATGCCACTTTAGTTTTTCCCCAATCTTTCGTGCAACCTAGACATACTGCTTTATAATCAGGACTAACAGATTTGAAACTATGCTTTAAAAAAGGCTGGTTTATGAATGCATTTTCCAATTGTTGTGAAAATTCCAGAATGATTGTGATGCTCGGACGGTTGGAACCAGATTGAGATCGAACGCAAAAAAGGCTCCAAGAAAATTCAGTGACTGGCCAGTTGTTTATTTAAAATGGAACTTTTGCCTGACAGCGGGTCCAATAGGAGAATTGTTACTTTATTGTTTTATGCAGGCCGGTGAGGGAGCTGCTGTGTCTGTGTAAATTTTAAAACTAAAATTCAAAAAGGGGGAAATAAAAAATGAAAAAACCTATGATATGCACAATAAGAGATGTTCAAGCAATTTTAAAATTATTAATTAAAGCTATTTTTTCAGGAGAACAAAACGCAGCCACAATTCCGGCGAGTATGCTCTGGGGACCGCCCGGAATCGGAAAATCATCAATAATCCGACAGCTATGTGAAGAACTTAAAGTACATTTTATAGATATACGGTTGGCTCAGCGAGACCCCGTTGATCTGCGCGGTGTACCTGAAATCGTTAATGGGCAAACAGTCTTTAGAATCCCGGCAGAGCTTCCTCGTGATGGCAAGGGAATTATTTTGTTCGATGAAATCTCAGCTTGTGACCCGTCCGTCCAAGTAGCGGCCTACGAATTAATCTTGGACCGTCGCCTTGGGCAGGATTATCAGGTGCCGCCGGGATATTATATTGTAGCAGCTGGCAACCGAAGAGAGGACAAATCGGTGTCAAGGCCAATGTCTGCAGCACTTTCAAACCGGTTTATGCACCTAGAGTTAGAGCCGGATGTGAAGAGTGTTTTGGATTATTTCAAAATAAAAAAGGAGAGCAAATGAGCTTCGATTTAGTTTATTCATTTCTGAAAAAATATCCGACTTTCACACATAAAATGGAGGATAGCCAACGTGGATGGCCATCACCGCGATCGTGGGAATGGGTTGCAGGAATTTGCGCTATTGCGAGCAAGGATCCTGAGGTAAACGATCGCCTACTTATGCTGATGGTCAACGGCCTTGTCGGTAATGATGCTGCTGCTGCGTTCATGAAACACCAGCGGCTACAAAAAACGTTGCCAGATATCAAGAAGATGTTAACCGGCAAAAGCAAGATAAAGATACCAAATAATAAATCGCAGAAAGCTCTTAATGACTTTATTGATGCGGTGGCGGACAACTTCTGGTCAGTACCGGCTGAACAAACAATAGTGTTTAAAAAAACACATGAAATCCTCATGACCTTGCCGGATGACCGTGTCTACTATTTGTTAAACAAGATTATTAATGATGATCCTGAAAAAGCAGGTGAAATTTATAAACATTCAAAACTTGGTCCAATGTGTTTGAGTATTATGAAAAAAATTACGCTGGGAGGTGATTTTGATGCCTCCTAAAAGAAAAGAATTTACTGCCGTGATGAGTAAGGATTTAATTACCCTTGAGCGCACCTGCCCGATTACAGCTGGTCTGCTGCGTAACTTTAATGTTGTACCGGCAACTAAAAGAATTTCTACAATATACGTTAGTGATGGAAACATCCATGTGCCAGTTAAATATTACCTTAATAAGTCCGCTCAAGAACGACTGTATATACTGGCAAAAACCGTATGGAATATCGCACTCCAGCATAAGGAGCGAGGCAAGGGAAAACAAGCGGAAATTTGGAGGCAGGCCTGCGAGCATGAGGTAAACGATATTTTAATGCACCGTGGCTTTCTGTTGCCCAAAAAAAAGATTTACTTTCCGGACATGACCGGCTACACAGCGGAGGAAGTTTATGAAAATTTATTATTGAATAAACAGAATGCAGGCGGTGATGGCGATTCAGAAAGGGATGGTGGTGATGATGATAGTGATGATGCTGATTGCAGTGCTGGTGATTCAGATCAAAACGAAGACGTCGATATGGGTGATCTTCCTGTATCTGAATTTGTTGTCAACCAGGATGCAAGCTCGGATATGTCAGAAGTTCTCTCTGAAATACAATCAATGGTAGGTCAGGAGTACAGTCAAGGCAACCTACCTGCAATGTTAAAAAGAATATTTAACGGATCAGCAAAGACGAAAACCGACTGGCGGGAGGCGCTACGGGATTTCATCTGCTCGTTTCAAAAGGCCGGCTATACCTGGTTTCCCCCCAATAGACGTTACGTCTCACAAAAAAAATACCTGCCCTCACGCAGCAGAAAGCCTGTGCTTGAAATTAACCTGGCCCTAGACACCTCTGGTTCATGTGCAGATTTTCTTGAAAGGTTCCTCAGCGAAATTATTTCAATAGCAGAAACTTACCCGAGTTACAGGGTTACGGTTTTTCAATGCGACTGTATGCTGGACGACGAGGTAGTAACCTATACCGAGCACGAACCTCTTGATCCCGCAAAATTTATTTTTACCGGTGGGGGCGGAACCGACTTTCGTCCAGTATTTGAAAAGATAAATCAGGATATTGAAACAGAAATGGAAGAGCCACTGCCGCTCATCTTTTTTACCGATGGTGAAGGCCCTGCGCCGAACAATGAGCCGGAGTATCCGGTCTTGTGGGCAATTGTCGGCGGTGGTATCAAACCATCGGACTGGGGTCTTGAAATAAAGATTGATAATTTGGAGAATCCTTTATCATGAATAATTCAATAATGCAGAAAAAAACAAGCTCTGGTTTGGCACAGTCTCTCGTCTCAATCACCGAGGAAGACCTAAAACTAATGAGGGCTTTTTATCAAAGTTCTGTGAATGTATTTGATCATACGGAAATCATCATTTCTGAACATAACATAGCGGTACCGATGCTGGAAGGCACGGTATTACCTGTTGTCGCATGGAAAGACATAAAAGGAGAAAAACATTTTGAAATAAAAAACGGTGCGGTCAAGGCAGTTTATTTTCTGATCAGTGGCGAAGAGAAAATTACTCCTGAAATGCTCAAATGCGGCTCCAGATGGATGAAGGCAGGGAAGCGAGTTTATTGTTTTTCATTGCCTTCAGAGATGCCATCGATTGGACATTTTATAAATTTAAACTCCCCGGACGAATTTAAAAAGTTGATGGCAAACGCCAATTCAATTGTAGATTTTATAATTATGAACATGCCCGCTGAACCGACCAAAGCGCGTGATTATATTAAAGTTGAAATAGCTCCAGTTCTTGCAGCCCACCCTGATTACGCAGGGATATATGTGAAGAAAATTGCTAAAAGTTCCGGGGTGCCACGATCAGATGTGGCGAATATACTACATCAAGCTGTGATGAAAAAGCGGGGTATCCACGGGTTCTCAATTAATGAACAAGGTCGGCTCGTCGCAAGAGCGCTGAATTTGAAACAGAGCGTTCATAGCGTTCAAGATGCTCTGATTACACTTAATGAATTGTCCAAATGGTTTGCAGGTTCGCAGGCGATATTTTCGCTGATAACCAAGTGGCTGCTTTTGAGTCCGTTCGCATATGTCAAAAAGCAGCTGAAAAAGCCGCCGTATCAGTGGTTGCTTTTGCTCGGTCTGTCAGGTGTTGGGAAGACGACACTTGCCCAGGTTGGTGCGTTCATATGGAACATTGAGATTTCAAAATACGAAACCAGTGCTGCGACCATCGGAACCGTTGCTGGTCTGTCAAAGATCCTTTCGGGTAGCAGTCTGCCGGTACTTGTAAATGAAGCTGCTGAGTTGTTTGAAAATAAAATGCAGTGCGAGTGTATTAAAAATGCCTGGGATTCACCCACCGTTCGGAGCGTTATTCGAGGACAGTCTTTTTATGAGCAACCATCCTTGGCACCCTTGATCCTAACCGCTAATAAATCCATAAACCTGAGCGCGGCTTTAAAACGTAGATTTCGGCAAATTGATCTGCCTTTGACTGACAAACCGTCGCGGGATCAGGTCAAAAAATTCAGGGCCTGGATGCCGAATTTAAAAAAGCTTTCACCTATAGGCGGCATGGTCTTTGATGTTGTCAAGCAGGATTCATCAATTCTTGACACGGATGATTTTGAAACTACAGGAGCCGATGTGCTTGAGAAGCTTTATTCCGTTGCCGGTCTTGATATTCCGACATGGGTTGAATTGAGGTTGCCGGTTGAAGGCAGCGATGATGCGTGTGCGATGGCAGACATGAGTTCCGAGATTATAACGATTCTGCATGGTTATGTCATTGACCTACTGAAAGGTGTAAGCCGGCTCAACGTCGATCAGGACAACAACTTTGGGCATCGGCTCGACAGGCTTATGAGTTGCAGGACGCCTACGGATGTTTTGCTATATAAAGAAGAGGTAATTATAAAAAAGGGCTTTTTGGAATATGCCAACAAAAAAGGATGCGAGATAAGTTCTCTGTCAAATCTGGCGGAGCTGCTTGGTGGTGTATTCTTCAAACAGGCCAGTATACGGCCTTTACAAATTAATGCGTTATCAATAGTTAAGGTGTCACTGTCAAAAATAGATCGGCCTTTTGATTCTGCGCTTGATTACTGTATTTGAAATGTGATAGACAAAACAAGATTGATCTATCAAAATTTATAAAGTGAGGTAAAGGTTTGAATTAACATCATAATTTAGGTGATAGAGTGATAGAGTGATAGACAGTTAAAAGAACATTAAAAAAGGAGAAGGCGTATGTTAGAGGATTTACAGGACAAAAAAAAGTTACAAAACCCAGCGGTTGATACAATTATAACCAGCCTGGATCTAGAGAAGAACTTGAATGGGGAGCATAAGCGTAGTTTAGTACTCGCGTCCAAGGAGGATGAGTCTTTAATAATGACTAATAAAATTACTAAAGAGGGAGAAGCATTGTCGCCGGGAACTACCTTGTTTAAATTGGCGGAGTGTTTGAGACAGCACGGTGTGCATGATTCACATATATCACAACATATTATTATAACCATCGCCTTAATTTCATCTCGTAGCGGTGAATCACTGGTGACGGCCATTTCCTCGGATGATGATTTGCAGACTCAAAAAATACTTAATATTTGCAGGCAGTTTGTACCGGAGGGGATTATTCAGGAAATTAAGTTTCGGAATAAAAAGCTCGTTGAACCTTCAGGATCTGAATTAAAACATAAAACTCTGATAGCTCTGAACGACAAAGAACTAAAAACTGCGATATCATTGATTAACCAGATGAATAGTGAATGTTCTGCCTCACTTGTGTCAGCAGTAAGCATGGAAAATGTTGATCTGAAAAGCCTGCCATATGTTTTACGGGTGCATATCCCTTTATCAGCGGAAATCAAGAAGTGGCGGATGTTGTATGAAGTTAATAGAAAAACACAACAGCAAATTGACCAGAGGGATAGCCGTTCAGCCTTAGTTGTAAAGATGCTTGAACGTATATCACGGGCACAGGTTGAAATAAGCTTTGCTCAACTTATTTTAAATCAGTTGGACTTTAACCGCCCTGATGTTGAAGATATTTTTACGGTTATACAACAATTAATATGCATCATAACGCTTATAAACAATGTGAAAAGCATTAATTTAAATGAAATACTCTCTGAATATATCAAAGTTAATCAAAAAAATGACGATATACGCGAATCTACAATGGTTATTTCGGCGACAAAGGCCGACTACTATTACTTTTATATCCTCTTTAAAGAAATGCTCTCAAAAGGACTTGAGACATTGACGGACAGGCAGGTGATTGTTTTTAAGGCAATATATAAGTTGAATTTTGAAAGGTTAGACAGCGGATGTTTTTCAACGGACAACGATAAAAATTCCATAGAGTTGTTAAAACAGTTACATAGTGGGCATAACATCAGGGCATGGGTAGACCGAGAAACAGTATATAAAGAAATCATCCAAGATAAGAGCGTGACGATTCCATTAACGGAATTAGACGTTGAATTGAAGCACCTTTTGAAAACGGAATATATTAAAAAAGAAAAGAGTCCTCATAATAAAAACAAGTATTTGTATGGCATAAATAAGCTTGATGCCAAGGAATCCATAAAGTTACCTGACCCGTCTAAAATAATCGACCCGGTTTATAATGGTGCAACGATTACGGTTCTTAATCCCTTGACGGGTAAAAGCGAAGATATCTAGTATTTAAAAGTTAATCAGAAGGCCGTTCTGGTATTCACAGGGCGGTCTTTTTAATCTGGGAGAAATTATAATGACCATAAAAATTAATGAAATATTTTATAGCATCCAGGGTGAGTCCTCTTATGCTGGCTGGCCATGCGTGTTTGTCAGGCTAACGGGTTGCAATCTCAGGTGTAGTTACTGCGATAGCCATTATGCTTTTTATGACGGCACTGACATGTCCATACCGGAAATTATAAAAGAGGTTGAGAAATACAATTGCAATCTTGTTGAGGTTACTGGAGGAGAGCCGCTGCTGCAAAACGAAACGCCGGACTTGATCAGATCGTTACTTGACGCCGGATACAGGGTGCTTGTGGAGACGAACGGCTCTCAAAATATAAGCGTCCTAGACGAGTGTACGGTGGCAATCATGGACGTTAAATGCCCATCCAGTGAAATGGTCACGCATAATGATTTAAATAACCTGAGCAACTTACGGGGTCACGATGAGATTAAATTTGTGATTGGAACTGAAAAAGATTATTTGTTTGCAAAGAAGTTGTTGCTCGATTACAAGACCGAACTTACAGGCAAAAAGGTTCACTTTGCTCCGGTTGATGAAAGTTTATCGGCAAACGTTTTGGCCGATTGGATATTGCGTGATGGACTTAATGTGCGGCTCAATCTGCAACTACATAAAATCCTTGAGGTCAGGTAGCGTTTCAAAGATGTTAAAATTAGAATCGGAAACAAATATTAAAAGAGTCATAGGATCATAGGCGCTGCAGGATGTTACAAAAATAAATTAGAACAAATATTAAAGGCGGTGTTGAGTCTTAGGCACTGCAAGATTACAAAAATTAAAATTAGAACAAATATTAAAAGGGACATTGGATGATAGTCGCTGCAAGATGTCAAATTAATTTTCAGTAACAAATTATAAAGGCAACATTGAATGCATGTGCATAGATGCCTAATGAAACGATCTGTGCAATTAAAAATATAATAGAGAGAAAGAGGAGGTGCTAAATTATGAGTGGATAACAGAAATGGATTATAGATAATAGCGGTACGTATAGTGGCCAGTTCATGATTGCATGGATTGGTTTTTTTGTTTTAGACAGTTAAAAATAATAAAAAATACAGGAGAAGAAGAATGGAAGATTTATTGAAAAATTTACCTTATAAAAAAGTAACGACAGGCTTATCGGTTGAACTTTATGCAATGACAGAGTTCTTGGCAAAGAATCAAGGTTACACTGTTGAGGAATATGTAGAATATGCAATTCCCTACTATCTGTCGGTTAGTAAAAATATTGAGTTCATACAGTGGGGAGAAAAAATAAAACATTTTCAGAAAAATCCAGACACATTAATTTACGAAACAAGTAATAAAGTACCGTTAACATTCATGATGGGGGAAGAGGCATATACTGCTGTTGAAAAGCTTGCTCGATGCCGTGGTATGTGTGTTGTGAAATGGATTGAGAATCATTTGGATATTTTTTACCAGGGGAGAATCGATGGTGACAAGATTAAACAATATATGAATGCAGGTCGTAACGAGGACTGCCCTTGCGGTAGTGGCCTGAAATTTAAAAAATGCTGTGGATCTTTGAAAAACAAAGGAAGGAAATTCGGAGACTGTCCTAATTGTCCTTATATATATCTTTTAGAAGATAACGAGCCTTTCAATTTGTGCAAAGAGACACACCTTTTTAATTAATCGTAGACGAATTATTGATGCCACAACTATTGTACTCCGGTTGTAACATACGGGGTTTCTATCTTTCTCTGTAAATGATAGAAGCCCCGTTTTTTTGCCTGAAATACATAGTGAATGGTTAGAGGAGAAAAAAATATGAACGATAATATACTTATAAAAAATAATTTAAAATATCTTGAAAATCAATCACCGAATTATTTTGCAAATGATAAAAACGTTAAAATAAAGTCCTTCCCTGTTGAATATTATAAGTTGCCCAATCATGCAGAATTGATATTAGGCAAGTGCTTATATTCAGAGTTAATAATATTGCTGTCCAGGGTTAGATCGATCAATGACAATTATGCTGGTATGACTGTTGCGGAAAGCCACATTATGATTAATGGCGATACGGAAGTATTAAGATTGAGAAAGGACTTGTTAACCTGGGCGGCAAAATATTGTTCTAAACGGCACAAAAAAATATACAACATGTTTGATGACAAGCCGGTAGATGGATTTGATAAAATTATGGAAGAGCTCTGGCCTTATCTAAATGATTTGTGTGATAGAAACAATATGCATCATCAGATATTGTTCGAGATGCTTAGGTTTATACCATGGTATTTATATAAGAATAGCTGGCAGAAATATGTAAGGTTCTCATTTAACGATGATGAAACAGTTGATGTAAACTTTAATGGGAATTTTATTAAAGATGAGAATATTGATGGTTGTAATTTTTATTTGCATAATTATAACTGGGTTTTCGAAAACAGTATGCTGAATTTTTATAATCAAACAAGAGATAAAGTTGTGATTTCAACTAAGATTAAAAGTATGTCGAATCATGATAAGTTACAATATTTGTCAGAAATGGCTTCGGACATTAATGAGATGAGACCTTTTCTTATTAAGAATTATAACATGGCAAAATCCGGTATATCATTAAGGGGTGGTTTGCATGTCGCATGGGATTGGAAATACGATCATATGCTTGGCAGTTTAATTCTATATGATACGCCATATGCACCGCCGACGAGTTGCATTGACATGAACAAGTTTTTATTTATAAACATTGATAATGAAGGTGTTATGACAAACCCTATAATGACCTGGCTCAAAACAACGAATCTTAATGTAAGTTCTCTCCCTTCTCCGATAGATCTAAATATTGCGCTTATTGAACTGATTCACGATAAACTATTTTCTTTTTACGAAAAAATTGACATCCATAAAATACTTAATCAGCAAACGGATGTTGATAATTCAAATCTTGGGCTGTTGGATGAAAATATTGCTGCAAGCTGCCAGATGATTGCTGCAAGTGATATAGATGATCAAGATAACAACAGGGTTGTTGCACGATTTATCAGACAAATTAGAGTTCAGAAATTCTTGAATATCTTAGAAAACAAGCTAGGTTGTTCAGTGAAAAATGGAAAAGGCAGTGAGATCACAATGTACAGAAAGAACGGCAAAAAATATCGGATTGGACATCACAAGAAAAATCCATATGTCGCTTCAATTATTGTCAAAAATATTTTGCAACGATTAAATATTTCCTGGGCCGAGTGGAAGGAGGCAATTTAACGCCCACAGAAATGATATTACCAGGGTAATACTCCACAGTAAAACCTCGACAAGCCTTTCCGGGCACAACAAATATCACAATTTTAATTTAATACTAATTTAGGAGAATCCATTATGAAAAAAGATCTTCAGGCTTATCTCACGCTTACGATTCCGAAAAAGTACCGGGATATTTTGCGTATGATGGCGGCAAAGGAGAATTTAAAAAATCCAGATCGAGTTACGTCAGCATCAGAGATCAGCAAAAATATCATTGTTGAATATCTCGAGCGAGAAAGTACAGAGAAGGCAAATATTTAATTTATTTATGGGATAGAAAGGCAGGATATTGATATGGACTAACAAAACTGAATTTCAGGAAGAGAATAATGGTTACTGTGGCCTGTCCCAAATAATGGGGCGGGCCTTTTTGTTTAAAAAACAGAAATAGTTATGGAGGAATAGAGAGATGAAAATAAGAATGGGCGACTTATTAATAGAATGCAATGAAGAGGTATTGGATGATTTTTACAATAACAATTACGTTTCCAGTATGTTTGAACCAAACCGATCGCATATTCTTGCAAAATATTTTTCAAAACATATAAAAAAATGGTGGGATCCTGATAAGTTTGATTGGAAATATTCTAAATATCTTGCGAGATACTGTTCGGAAAATATTGAATTGTGGTGGGATGCAGAAAAGTTTAATTGGAATGTATCAATATATTTAGCAAATTATTGTTCAGATAATTTGCCTTTGTGGTGGGATGCTGAAAAGTTTGATTGGGGCCAGAAAGCTAATTTTACACAATCTCATTCAACATATTATGATTATTCTGTTAATAGTTCAAAAACACTTGTCAAAAAATGCTCTAAACATTTTATCAAATGGTGGGACGCTGAAAAGTTTGATTGGCAGCATTCAGAAAGCCTGGCAAAATATTGCTCGCAGAATTTCAATGCATGGTGGGATCCGCAGAAATATCAATTGAATAGCTCTCCCAGCAGACTCATACAGTATTGCTCTGAATATTTTGACAAATGGTATGATCAAAAACATTTCAATTCAATCCTTGACATAAGAAACCTTTTTCAATACTGCAAAAAAGATATTGAAAAATGGTGGAGCAAAAAAGAAAGCAGTAGATATGATTTAGGGAATTTATCAAGAGAATGCCCGGACTATTTTGATTATTGGTGGGATGCAGATATGTTTGACTGGAAATGGTCATGGGAAATTACAATGAATTGTTACGATCATTTTGAAAAGTGGTGGAATCCTGATAAATACAATTGGGACTGTTCATCAACATTAGCAGAATATTGCTATCGTTATTTTAGTTTTTGGTGGGATCCAGATAAGTTTGATTGGCATAGAGGTTCAGTATATTTGGCCCAGAACTGCTCAGATCATTTTAATCAATGGTGGAATCCCGATTTGTTTAACAGAGAATATAAATATTATTTGGTTAAATATTGTGCAAAGAATTTTGATGATTGGTTTGAAAAAAGAAGATTTAGATTGAGAAGACACTCGGACCTATTTTGTAAGTACTGTTCAGATCATTTTGACAAATGGTGGAATCCAAAAACATTCGACTGGAAGCATGCAGATTACTTACGTAAATATTGTATGAAACATGAAAATGAGTGGCTAGAGGATTATGCAATACAAAAATTACTGATGGATTATAAACGATAAATTTAACTTAAACTTATAACCTTCGCACACCGGTTTATCTCTGTTAGATGATAAAGAAGAGAAATACAGTAGGTATTCCGGTTTGCGGGGGCTATGGGTTTTATAAAACATGGATATATTGTAATGAAAATAATAACGTATAAAACACAAATAGCAGAACCAAGTCCATATAATATAGTTTCAACATCTAAATATATTCAACAGCTTAAAACTAATCAGCAGGCAATCCGTGATGGTTCTCTAGGGATATACCTTGCAAGGAAAATCATCATTGATGATCAGCAGTTATATTTTCTTTTTATTGATGTTGATGGAGATCGGAGTCTAGATGAAGATGGGCAGATAGCAAGCGCTATATTTAATTTGAAGCATACTTTGAATGTTTTGAGAAAACTTGAAGCTGAAAGCTATTTTCAAATAATTGCAACAGGAGGTACAGGTTTTAGATTAGTATCAAATCTACTTGTGGACAAGGTTACATATCTTTCATTTATTGATTTTATTAAGGCTGATTTATCCCTCATAAAGGATTTAAATCCAACTATAGATATTGAGATGCCGCATCAGGTTTTTGCTTATAAAGGAAATAAATATCAAACTACAAAAGATTTGGTTAACAGGCATTCATGTGTGGTAGAACCCGTAATGTTTCATGATAATAATATGACACCTGATTTGTATAAAGAAATAACTTGTGGACAACCATTACCCGGAGAAATAATTGATTTTTTAGAAGCATTTTTTAATTTCAGACCGAATGATAATCTTAAATCTCTTGGATCTTTTGGTAAAACCATTGATGAGTTCAGACAAATTAGAAGTGACTTAAAAATAAACAATTTTGATATTTCAAAGTTACGTAAAAGCAGAACAAGTCTCAGCGTTGATGCCGTATATGAGATGATAAAGGATAAGTACCCTTGTGAAATAAAACAACGTAAAGGAAGAGTTATCTCATTTCAAGGATATAACTGCCCGGCATGTGGCAGAAAAACATCAAATGCATGGGCAAGTCCACCAGCTTACACATTAAAGTGTTTCGATGTTAACTGTAAGGCTGATAGAGCTAAAGGCGGTTTACCACTTTATATATGGGCAGGTATAGCGAATGAATATAATCCAATTCAGGATAACAAGATTGGATTTAATGTTCATGCCCCATCGAATTTTGATTTAATAGATGATATCTCAGCAAAAATCCGCAATGAGATTGACGCTAATAATGACTCTTTAATTTTAATTACACCTGGCGCCGGTAAAACTTATATGGCAGTTGAGCATATAGCAGGTTTTGCTGATAAAAAATTAATTGTCTACAGTTGTCTTAATAAATCTCTACAGGAACAAGCATATAAGGATATATTGAAAAAATATCCCTCAGCCAGCAGTAATCTATATCTTTTAAAACCACGTGAAGACTTATGTAAACGGCCTGTTAAAGTTAAGAAAGTAGCTTCACTTGGATATTCCCCTGCAGAAATGGTTTGTGCCCGATGTTCAGACAGAAAAGATTGTGATTATTATAAACAGAGAGATATCCAGAAAAACGGAATATATTTTATTACCCATGCAATGTTGCTTTTTTACGAAAAGATTTTTAAAGAGCCTGACCTGATAGTAATTGATGAGAATATTATTGGAGGTTTTTTAAAAGAGGAGAAGTGTTCTGAGATAGATATTTTAAAATTATCAACTGTCCTTAAAGGCAGGGATGTTCTTTTAGTTAATACAATTATTGATATAGCCAGAGTGCTACAAAAAGAACAGATTAACGAAAATAAAAAATTACCACTGTTTCTAGATAGCAGAAAGATACTCTCTAAATCAAATGAGGACACAATAATTGATATTATCAGTAAACAGCTGGATGAAATGGAAAGTGACACCATCTCAAGAATTGAGTCCGTAATATACTCTCTTGAGAAATATAAACAGGCTGATCTTTTTGATAAAAACATTAATTACAATGCAATAAACTGGATTAAAGGTCTTGTTAAGAAAAAACGGTTTTCTTATGAACTTATCAGTAGTAACGGGAAAATATCATTCAACTATAAAAGGTTACGACATCTTAATTATGATAAGTCCTGCATAAAAGTTCTTGACGCAACGGGTGATAAGAGAATTGTGGAATCAATAACAGGCAGAAAAGTTAATGTTTTAAAATCAGACATCAATTGGAAAAGCAGATGTGTTCACATTAAAAACAATACCAGCCGGTCAGTTATGAAGTATGCAAAAGATGCTGATCTTAAACGACACCTTGAAACCGCACTCAGTAAAATGTCCAGTAAGAACATATTAATTGTTACTTACAAGGATATTGAAAAACGCATCTTGAATATCTGCGACAACATCTGTAAAGAACTGAAATTAAAAAAAGAATTTATGGGCTATCATTTTCAGGGTCCACGTGGATCAAATGAGTATGAAAAATGTGATGGCGTAATTGTTTTTGGATTGCCTTATCCAAATATTAACAGTGCCTGGCAGGATGCTCATATACTGTTTCCCGATGAAGGCGATGATTTCAAGGACTCCTGGATTTACGCAAATATGTTATGGGAACTTGTTCAGAATGTCCACCGTACACGACCCATCAGAAAACCAGAAGGCATTGACCTTGTTGTAATTGCAAATCATTGGCCTATTAATTTTCCAGAACCAGATGACATAATCGACTGTACAAGACAAAATAATAAAGTAGATGTTGCAATCCAGCAGCTTGAACCTTTAGTCAAACAATTTGGTTTCATGAATATTGATATTGCCTATATTGCAAACATAAGTGCTAAAGGTAATGAAAATATTGCAAAAGAATTTCAGAATAAGATTAATAAATTATTAAACATCCAGGAAGTTATCTATTTTTATTTCTGTATACTGTGTGAAGATAATCAATTAAGGAGCGATTTAAACAAA
>CAZMXO010000012.1:0-17141 GCA_964570265.1 uncultured bacterium | reverse complement strand
TGAGTCAGGATTTTCAGTTAAAGGCAATTCCTGCAGGAGAATACAATGTGTATTACATAAAGCTGTTGATTGTGAGACTAAGCGGAGAAACTGGTGCATGGAAGAGATTGAATAGACATTTTCTGGATACGCTGAGGAAACAGTTTCTTGTGTGGAGAACAATTAGTCCAAAGATAAAGAATGAATACAAAGAAGAAGGAGAGAAGATGGAGCTAGGGAAAGTATAGGTATGGATAAAGAATTTGAACCTGAAGTAAAGAGTGAATCAGAGGAATTCCTAGATGGATTTAATGTAAAAACCATAATTGCCGGTATTTTTATTGGTCTTGTGATGCTGCCTGGATCTATTTATCTTGGCTTGATTACAGGCGGTATGCTTCCAACTATGTGGGTGACCATGATCCTGTTTGTTGAGATAGCGAAAAGGTCATTTATTAAGCTAAAGAAACAAGAAATATACATAATTGGATATGTAGCAGCAACCTTGGTTGCTGCTGGCATGACAATGGGCGCAGCCAGCCTTGTTCTTAAGGGAGGTATATTTAGCGAAAAGATCTGGCAGCAGTATTTTATAAGAACTCCGCAAGCGCATCATTTGGGAATTGACAACTTAATCCCTTCGTGGGTAGTTCCGTCTCCTGATTCAGGAGTCCTGACAAAAAGAACATTTTTGGATTCTGCATGGATAGTTCCATTGCTGATTCTTGTTGGAAGCAATATTCTATTTAGATTAACCCAGTTTGGCCTTGGATATATCCTGTTTCGAATAACCAGTGATGTTGAAAGACTAGAATTTCCAATGGCACCGGTTGCGGCAGAGGGGGTTATGGCTCTTGAGGATATGAGCGCGAAAAAAGACAGCATGCGCATGCAGGTATTTACTATTGCGGGTATGATAGGTATCGTCTATGGATTAATTTATGTTGTGATACCGACTCTAACAGGGCTTGTTGCGGCAAAACCTTTGATGTTGATTCCTATTCCTTGGGTTGATGCAACAGCGAAGATAAGCGGCTTTCTTCCGGGTGCCATATTGGGATCAATGACAGATCTTGGATTTCTCTTTGCTGGCTTTGTCCTGCCGTTTTGGGTAATGGCAGGAGGTTTTATAGGCTCTATTTTAGCTAATGTTGTTGGGAATCCCATACTGCACAAATTTGGATTGATTCCACACTGGACATCAGGTATGGATGTAAGGCAAACAGTTATAGCAACAAAAATGGATTTCTGGATAAGTGTTACAATAGGACTCGGTATTGTAGTAGCTCTTATAGGTATAGGCGGATTAGTAATAAGCTCAATAAAAAAGAGAATAAGTCAAAAAGTTAATAAGGTGGTAGTAGATGATTACAAGCCTCCAGAAGGCAGGGGAGATATTCCTATATGGTTGGCTTTAGGCATATGGATATTTGCGACTATAGGATACATTTTGCTTTGCCATAAACTTGTTCCTAGTTTTCCAGTACTATTATTGATATTGTTTGGATTTGTTCTAACGCCGCTTCTCTCATATATATCGGCAAGGCTGTTTGGCATAGCAGGTATGCCAGGCGGTATTTCATTTCCGTATCTTAGGGAGGGGATATTCATTAAAAGCGGATTTTCCGGAGTGGCTATATGGTTTGCGCCAATACCCTTTTTTAATGTAGGTGCATATACACAAAAGTTTAAGGAGCTTGAATTGACGAGAACAAAGCTGCGCAGTCTGATAAAGGCTGAAATATTCTCTTTTGTTGTTATGGCGTTTTGCAGTTTTCTTTTTTGGGAAATAATATGGCGGATGGGTCCGATTCCTGCTGCGGCTTATGCATACGTAAATAAAATGTGGCCTCTTACGGCAACGTTTCAGGCATTATGGGTTTCTACAACAATTAAAGGAGGGAGTCCGTGGATGCTGGAAGCTATTAAATTACCTATTATTGCATGGAGTGGGATATTAGGACTTGGGGTGTTTGGTTTAATAGGTATTTTGAAATTACCTGTTACACTTTTTTATGGAATGATTGCAGGAGTAACTGGCTGGTGGCCGCATCATATAATTCCTATGTTTATTGGTGCTCTTTTAGGCAGGTTCTATTTTGCTAAGAAATTTGGAGAGAAAAGATGGAGATCATTTACGCCATTGTTAGTTGCAGGTTATGCCTGTGGAGTTGGATTAATAGCTATGATATCAGTAGCTATTGCGCTTATTTTTAAGTCAGTATCACAGATTATATTTTGAAAAAACTTTTAATGTCAAGACCAATTAGGAATGAAGCAGTGAGTGTAAGAACAGTTGACAATGACGAATTAGAAATTACTGTATATAGAAAGAAAACAAAATCGGTGATTTTATTATCAAAGTTGTTTAGACTGCCTGTAACCAGAAAGATTATTTTAGATAAAATAGGTGCTTATGTTTGGACATTGTGTGATGGAAACAAAACCGTAAATGATACAATAGAAATATTCAGTAAGAAATATAGCTTAGGTAGAGAAAAAGCGGAAAAATCGCTGCTCATATATTTAAGGCAGTTGACACATAGAGGACTTATAGCAATCGCAGCGCCTAAATAGGAGAAAATTTAATGGCAGATCAAAAAGGAAAAATTGGAAAGCAAGTAGTTCTGCCGCTGAGCAAGGCTGTTGAAATAAGTGTAAAGAGCATAAAAACAAGACTGGGTCGTTCTATGATAACAGCGAGTGGCATAGTGCTGGCAATAGCGTTTTTAATGTCTATTTTTGTATCCAGTTCTATAAATAAGGCATTACTTGAGAAAGGGTCTGCGGAGATCAGTATCCAATTACAGAATCTAGGCGAAGAAGAACAGGTCAAACAAATATGGCTGGTTGTATTATCACTCTTGGTTTGTGTCGTTGGAATCGCAAATGCAATGTTAATGTCAGTTACTGAGAGATACAAGGAAATAGGAACAATGAAGTGTCTTGGAGCTTTAGATAGATTTGTTATTAAGTTATTTTTGCTGGAATCAGGCTTTATGGGATTATTTGGCTCAATTGTGGGTGCATTATTGGGTGGTTTGCTTATGACTATTGTATCCACTATAAATTATGGCTTAGAAGTTGTTACTAAGTTTCCAGTTATGAATTTTCTATATTATTTTGTAGTTGCGGTGGCTTTGGGCACAGTATTATCTGTTATAGGAGCAGTATATCCAGCTTCTACTGCCGCGAGAATGGTTCCTGCTGACGCGATGAGGTCAGAGATATAATTTGAGGAGGTAGATTATAATGGCTGAAGAAAATGTCGTAAGAACAAGGGGTGTTAAAAAAGTTTTTGTAATGGGTAATGTTGCTTTGGAAGCGTTAAAAGGAATTAATCTAGAGATAAGGAGAGGCGAATATATTTCTATAATGGGACCTTCGGGTTCAGGTAAGTCCACCTTATTCAATATGATAGGAGGGCTTGATAAGCCAACTGAAGGGAAAGTGTATATAGATGAGGTAGATGTTGCTCAATTAGATGCGTATGAATTAGCGTGGCTTAGGTGTCGAAAGATAGGGTATATATTCCAAACCTTTAATTTAATTCCTGTTATGACAGCTTTAGAGAATGTTACGTTGCCAATGACTTTTGCAGGAATGTCAACGGATGAGTCAATAGACAAGGGAATAAGACTTCTTACAATGGTAGGATTAGGAGATAGATTCCAGCATAAACCAATTGAATTATCAGGCGGACAGCAGCAAAGAGTAGCTGTAGCAAGAGCCTTAGCAAATGATCCTGCTATTATTCTAGCAGATGAACCAACAGGAAATTTGGATTTAAAAACAGGTAAAGAGATTATAGACCTTTTGCGTAAGATGAATGAAGAGCAAGAAGTTACTATTATTTCTGCTACACATGATTTAAAAATGCTGGATGTTTCAGACAGAGTTTTCTGGATTCGTGATGGAAAAGTAGAAAGAGTTGAAAGGCGTGCTGACCTTGATCTTAATATTGGCACTGTTGAGGGAGAGTAGCCAAATAAAGTGGTTTTTAAAATATTTAAAATATTCACTATTTATTTGTTCGTTTTTGCGGTATGCGCAGTAAGTTTTCTTATTCAATCAAGTAGGTTATCCGATCCTTTTATTATTTTAATGGTATTCGGTTCTATATTATTGTCTGTTGTGATTGCGTGGTATGTTTCTTATGCAAATTTATATAAAAGGCTAACAAGCCTGCAGCGTGAGCATGAAAAATCGGAGCTATCTTTATTGGATATCCGTAGGCAAGCGTACATCTTGACTGTTATAAAGCAAGCTATAGATGTATTTGGAGAGGAGCAAAATTTAGAGAAGGTATTAAGAAGAATAGTAGATGCTGTAGCTAGGATATTAGAGGTGGATGTAATTATTCTACAGCTATACAGTGACGAACAACAAAATTTCTTTATGCGTGTTATAAAAGGAAGAGAAGACTTGACACTTGGAGAGCAACTAAAAGAAGATGTAATAAAGAAAGGGCAATCACATCTGATAAATGATTTGGACTCTTTTCCTAAGTATAAGTTTTTAAGTAAGCAGGGTATAAGGGCTTTGATTGTTGCACCTTTGCGCAGAAGAAAGAAAGTTATAGGATTAATCGGAGCATTAGCAGATAAGCCGCGTGATTTTACTGGGGAAGAACTGGATATTCTAACAATTGTTGCAAGTCAGGCAGGGTTGTTGGCAGAAAATGCTCAGCTATTAGAAAAAACAAAATTACTTTCAATTACGGATGGATTAACTAGTTTATATAATCATCGCCATTTTCAGGATAAACTAATGGTTGAAGTAAGGAAGGCAAAAAAAGAGGAGAAGACTCTTTCTCTTATAATGGGAGACGTTGACGACTTTAAGCATTATAATGATGCTAATGGTCATCCTGCCGGGGATGAAGTGCTTCGGCAAATTGGGAAAATATTAAAAAATAATACTAAAAGAAGAGACATTGTTGCTCGTTATGGTGGGGAAGAGTTTGTTATAATGCTTCCGAATACACCAAGGAAGGATGCTAAAATTGTAGCAGAAAAGTTAAGGAAAACTGTTGAAGAATATAAGTTTGTTAACGAAAAAAGTCAGCCAGGCGGTAAAGTTACAATAACTTTTGGACTTGCAGATTATCCTGTAGATGCAGATTCAGCAGTAGGGCTTATGAAGAAAGCAGATGATGCTTTATACAGAGGCAAAGGGGCCGGCAAAAATCAAGTTGCTGTTGCATAGAACTTATTTTCTTACCTTGATTAGTATTCCCAGATGAAGAAACGCAAAAAGGATGGTAGCTAGCCAGGCAGCAAGCCATGGTTTAATGGTTCCGTCTCTTCCAATCGCTAATATAATGGGAATTGCTATTCCGTAATATATAAATCCAATACTCAAAGCAATTCCAATGCTTTCCTTTTTCCCTCTTTTGCCAACAGCAAGCATTATAGAAAAGGCAATAATTACCATTACAAGATTTGAGAATGGAAGCGATATTCTTGAATGCAGTTCTGTCAATTCCCTATAGGGGTAGCATTTGATTTTTATCAAACTTTTAATGCGGAGCTTTAGAAGCTTGATGTCCAGATGCGGTAATTTAGCTTGTTTAATAAAAAGATCGCGAGGCGTTTCTGTAATATCAGATACTAATTGTTTGAAATTTTCAGTTTTAAGGATAGAGCCTTCCATATCAAAGACACGAACCAGTCCGTCAAAAAGCATCCATTTTTTATTTATCCATTTTGCCTCTTTGGCATTAATTGTATTTTTAATATTATAATTTTCATCATACTGAGTTATTTGAATATTACGTATAGATTGCTCTTTAGCATTAAAAAGACCTACATGAACGATTCTATTTTTTACATCTAAAAATGCAAAGTCGGACCATATTTTCTTTTTAATTTGGTATTGCTTGCCAATATTGAATTTCCATATATAACGCGCTTTTGCCATGGATTTAGGAGCAATATTCATACTTACAGGGATAGAGACTAAACTTATAATTGCAGAAACCAATAAAAATGGCATTAAAATTTTCGTAGAGCTTACTCCGCTAGCCCACAATGTCATTAACTCGTTATGTTTATTGAGGTAATTCAAGGTTATTATTATGCCTATAAGAGTTGAGACGGGCATGAGCTTTATATATATATCCGGCAGCAGGTTTCTGTAATAGTTTGCAATGTCAACGAATTTTGCACCTTCTGATACAAATTCAGGCGTGTTACTTATCAGATCTATTATCAGATAGAGACATATAAATGCTGTTAGACAGCAGAAGAACGAACACAAAAAACTTTTTATAAGATAGCGATCTATAACTTTCATTTTTCTACTTATGGCTGTAACTAGTTTTGTGAATTAAGTATATACCTGTTGCCGCAATTATGATATTTGACAGCCACATTGCTACAGCAGGTGGTATGTAGCCTTTTTGGCCTATTATTGATCCCAGCATCATTAGTAAGTAGTGAAGAAAAATAACAGGCATGCCTATTCCTATAGCTGCAAATTTGCTGCTGCGGCGATATCTAATACTCAGAGGAATACCGATTAAGATAAATGGGATAAATGAAAAAGAAAGAGAAGTTTTTCTGTATAATTCCACGTATAATTTATTTGTCTTGGTCTTTGTATTTATAATTTTGTTTTTCAAGTCATTGGAAGTCATTTCAATAGCACTCTTTTTTAATTTAATTATATCATAAGCAAGCTGACCAAAATCTATGGGGTAAATCTTAAAAGAGCATTTAAAATATTCGTTTGGATTTTTGGGGTTAAACTCTTCAACAGAGCCGTTTTCTAACTTGAGAATCAGAGTCTTATTCTTTGGGTTGGATATAAAAGATCCTTGTTTTGCAGTTATCGTTCTTATCGAAGAATCTGACTTTGATTGGTGAATTATCACGTTATATAGAATATTATTTCTAATTTTCTCGGTATAAAAAGTATATCCCTTGAATATCTTCATCGGCTTTTTTTCTTCCAGAAGGGCCGATGAATTCAAAATGCCGATTTCTTTGAATAATTTTTTTGAAGAAAAGTTTGCTTTAGGAGCAATTGTATTATTTAATGGCCAGGAGACTACGCATAATATTATACCAACAGTAAGGATTGGAGGCACGATTATCCTATAAGGATTTATTCCGTTTGCTTTCATGGCAATTATTTCATTATCAGAAGAGAGTCTGCCAATAGAGGTAAGAATAGCCACAAGCATTGCCATTGGCAGGGTATAGGTTAGGAGAAAAGGGAGAAGATATACAACTAGTTTTAATATGCTGGGTATACTAATTTGCTCATTAACCAGCATATTTGCCAGTCTAAACATGTTTCCCATGAACAGAATAAATGTAAAGACGCACAGACTTGAGAAAAAGGGCACAATAAATTCTCTTAGAATATAGCGGGTTAGTATTCGCATATAAAAAATATGGGCATTATCTTGCTGCGCCCATTAAGCCAACAAGGTATTTGATGTCCTGGTCATTATATTCTATTTTTATACCTGCTATGAATGAAGGGTTGTCCAGAATATCTTCTGCTCCAGCAACTATGTAGTAGCTTTTGTTTTTCCACATTCTGTAACTCAGGTTTGTTCTAAGAAAGAATGGAGAGCTGTAAACAGCGCTGTGTCCTTCAACTGTGATACTGGTTTTTTTATCAGGGAGCATGTAGTCTGCTCCCAGTCCTGCACCTGAGTTTATCAAACCGCCTCTGACCGTCAGATTATTGTCAAAGAATTTTAATGCAAGCTGCACGTCATATTCAATTTCGCGTCTATCATCTTTTGAATTGCCTGTGCCCAGCTTACTTGCTCCTACAAGATAATATTTATTCTCAGAAGGTTCAATTCTTATATAGCCTTTATTTCTAAAAGCTCCCTCTCTGGCAGAATATACGCTTTCGATACCTAACCAAGTCTTTATTTCTTTCATTTTGCCAAGAACATCTTTTGCGTCATCAGACACGGTTTTTGCTGATTTTATAGTTTTTTTGGTCTCGTTATATAGTTCTTCGTCATAAATTAGTTTACCAACAGTCCCTTCCCCTTTACCAATTTTCTTTACAATTTTCTTAATGGTTCCAACCGTTTCTTTTACTTCTGTCCCAATCCCTTGAAATTCATCAATGATTTTTTGTGCTTTATCAGATGTTTCCTTTGCAGACTGCATAAACTCAGAGGTATTCTTATAAAGTTCTTCGTCAGTTAGGAGTTTTCCTGCTGTACCCTCTCCCTTTTCAATTTTACTCACAAGTTTCTCAATACTATCTGATATTTCTCCGGCCTTGGTAAAGAGCTGATCCAGTTGATATGAATCTTTACCATCAACAATACTTTCTGGTCCTAGAATAAGGCTGTCTGAGGTTCCCATTGTAATGCCGACATATTTGCCTCCCATGAGGCTTACGTCATTGATGCTAAATATAGAGTTTTGTCTGAGTACTGTTTCTTTTCTTATCCACAAAGAAACCTGTATTTTATTATTTTTTATATTAAAATCTTCGACACGTCCCACTTTCATTCCGGCCAATGTTACTGTGTCTCCTTTTTTAAGTCCGCCTATCTGGTTAAAGTTGACTTTTATTATATATCCGCTTTCAAACAATCTGATTTTCCCTACCCAAAAGGTCAGAGCCATAAGCAGTACAATGCCTACAAAAAACGCTATTCCAACTTTCTTTTCAGTATTCAAAGTATACCTCCATATTCCCCGGATTTTAAGCCGTTTTTTTATCAGTTATAGGTCCGACATTGCTTCCTGTAATAAATTGTCTGACAACGGGATTGTCAGTATTTTTAATTTCCTGAACAGTTCCCACCTGAATAATCTTACCATTATATAACATTGCTACGCGATCTGCAATCTGATATGCGCTTACCATATCATGAGTTATTACTATTGATGTGGTATTCAATGTATTCTCGAACTCTAAAATAAGTTTATTAATGGAATCTGATCTAACAGGATCAAGCCCGGTTGTTGGTTCATCATAAAGCATGATTTCAGGATTCATGCTAACCGCTCTTGCAAGTCCCACTCGTTTTTTCATTCCTCCACTTAAATCAGCAGGTTTTAAATTTTGAGTACCGTCTAATCCGACTATTTCAAGCTTATTTTTGACTATTTTGTTCATCTCTTCTTCGCTCAGATTTGTGTGCTCTCGTAAGGCCAATTTTATGTTCTCTTCAACAGTAAGAGAATTAAGCAACGCAGCAGACTGAAAAAGCATACCGAATTTTCTTCTGATCTTATTAAGCTCATTATCTGAAATTTTCGCAATGTCAATCCCATCAATTTCCAGTATTCCTGAATCCGGTTTTACAAGTCCAATTATATGTCTTAGAAGTACAGTCTTGCCACATCCGCTGCATCCAATAATAACAATAGTTTCCCCGCGTCTGATTTTAAGATTAACTCCTTTTAATATTTTTTCATATCCAAAACTTTTGTGTAGGTCAACAATGTTGATTATTATTTCCTTGGCCTTTACAAATTCAACAATCCTTTGCCTTGCACCTTTCTCTATTTGCGCAAATTCCAGGCCAGTTTCATAGTATTTTGCCCCATTTGAAATCACTATTTCTCTCTGCCATCTCACAATACCATTTGCAGATATTTCCTCCTTGTTACTGTCAGGAAGAGATAATTTTAGGTATATCATAGAATCAGCTTTTATTTGCTTCTGGGTCTTAAAACAGATACCTTCGCTGCTTATGTCTTTGGATTTTCTTTCTTCGTGGTGTGCAAAAGCTGTATGTTCAGGAAGCTCAGTGCTTATTAACACATTTATTTCAATTGGCAAACGAGAATATCTTCTGCGTTCATGGAAACTAATTTTTTCATCCAGATTGTCTATTTCTATCATTTTATTAGCTCTTTTGAAAAAACATTCTGGTTAAGAAGTAATCAAACACTATAATCAATAGAAACGAAATAACAACAGAGGCAGTAGTTGATTTACCAACGCCTTCAGCTCCGCCTCTGGTTCTAAATCCCTGATAACATGATATTATTGAAACAACTATGCCAAAGACAAATGCCTTTACCAATCCGCTATATATGTCTCTTATTGTTAAGAAGTTTTTAATGCTGTCCAGGTATGTACTGGTATCAACGCCTATCTGGAATCTGGATACAATAAATCCGCCTGCCATGCCTACGCAATCTGAGTATATAACCAGAATAGGAAGCATAATTATACATGCCAGAAATCTGGGCATTACCAGGTATCTGATAGGATTTATTGCCAGTGTTTTAAGCGCGTCTATCTCTTCAGATACCTGCATTGTTCCAAGTTCTGCTGTAATTGATGCACCAACTCTTCCCGCAACTATAATTCCAGTAAGCACAGGACCCATTTCCCTGCACATGGATGCTGATACTATAGAACCTATTAAATCCTCAAGGTGATATTTTGCAAGTTCATTTCCTGTTTGAAGCGCAAGTGTCATCCCAATAGGAATTGATATTAAAGATGTGATAGGAAGCGTATTGACGCCTATTTCCAGCATTTGCTTTACAATAGGTTTTATGTTTTTAAGCGCAGTTTTGCACCAGTACACAGTTTTCGCTAATAGTATTAAGACTTCTCCTGTGTAATCCAGCGCGTCTGAAATCCTGCTATATATACTAGGTTTTATCATTGTCATTAGAAATCCGAAATTATCCTAGTACGCCTGGCCCGATTCGAACGGGCGACCTTCAGATTCGAAGTCTGTCGCTCTATCCAGCTGAGCTACAGGCGCAATTTGGGGTGAGTGACGGGATTCGAACCCGCGACTTCCAGAATCACAATCTGGCGCTCTAACCAACTGAACTACACTCACCACGACGCTGAATAATACTAATATATAGGGTTGCAAAAAGCAAGAGTATTAATTTATTGACAGGCAATGTTTTTGAAGAGTATATTTAAAACAAGTGAAAATTTTCAAACTCTTTGTTTTCTTATTAGTTATTGTTGCGACCTTCTCTATTCTTAAATCATTGGGACTAATTAATAGCAGCCCCGTTCCTTTGTATTGTGAACAGGCGGATTATATTTTGGATATCAGCAGTGATTCTCTTAAAGGCAAAGCTGATTTTAAGGTGCGCTCGTTTCACGGCGGCGAATTTCGCCTGCTTTCTTCTCATGTAGCTCTGACAGGACTTACGATAAACGGGATTGAAGAACCTGTTATCGAAAAAGACGGATTTTATGTCGTTTCTATGAAACGTCGCAAAGAGTCTACGGTCAGCATAGAATTTGTAAAGAATATAGAAAGAACGGAGGGCAAACACAATCTTCAATTAGTTGTGCCCCGCGCCTCCAAAAACAGGATTGAATTACGCGGCATTTTGAGTCAGCATGTTATTTTAAACGGTCTGAACTTCAACGAATTCGAGACTGAAAATATGCCAAAAAGCGTGTCTCTTATCCTGCCTCCTACCAACGAAATTAATATCAGCTGGCAGCGCAGTAAAACAGGTGAAAAAAAGGCCAGGATTTTTGCCCGTCGCTATAGTATCGTGAAGATTAAGGATAACACTGTGTATTACAGAACCATATGCGATTATCATGTAAGAGACGGCTATATATCCAGTCTGAGCTGGATACTGGCGGAAGATTGCAGAGAAATAGAAGTAAAAGGAAGAGGTATTCATTTTACAAAGATAGAAAAAGAAGGTAGCCAGCAGACAGCCCGTATAGATCTTGTTTCTCCATTAAAAGGAGAATATCGGCTGGAAATAAGTTATGCGATGGGCTACAAGGACCAGATGAGCGAGATCTTTACCGCACGACCGGTTGAAGCTCTTAATGAAGATGAATATATTGTCATAGGCAGCAGGGAAGAACTGCAGGTTGTAGCAGTGGAAGAAACAGGTATGCGAGAAGTCGCTCCATCAGATGTTCCTGCTCAATTAATCAAAGAGACAGATGTTCCTGTATTCAAGGCATATCATCATATCAATAACAAATATAGACTCAATCTGGCTTTTATTAGATACGGAGAGGCTGAAGCTGTTAATACGGCTGTGGACAAGGCAGAATATGAGATGTATTTCTCTTCGTTGGGCAAAGAAATAGTGCAAGTCACTCTTCAGATAAGAAATACCAATAATCAATTTATGACTCTGAAATTACCTGAGGGAGCTGTCTTGTATTCTGCCTATTCTATGGATGAGCCCATCAGTCTCTTGCGTCTTAAAGACGGGACAATTTTGGTCCGTCTTAAAAAATCCATTGAGAGTTTCTCTGGTTACGTGACCTTTCCCATAGATATATGCTATATCCTTGGCAATAAGACGCAGCCGGACAGGCAAGTATCAGTTACTTTGCCTACTCTTGGAGTTCCGACCTCATACCTTAAATGGCGGCTTATTTTGCCGCAGGATAGTAAAGTGAAATGGAAACAGATGAACGTCTCAGGAGTAGATCAGTTTGCCGATGAAAAGGTCATGCGCGTTTTAGAATACGCTCGGGCTGTAGCTGCCGAAGGCGAATCCAGTAGTATCCCTGACACAGAGGTCATGGATGTAGTTAAAGAGATTACGAAAGTCGATAAATTTGCCATAAAACCTACAAAGGGAAAATCACAAACAGTCATGCCTAAACCACAGGTTATGGAAGAAAAATTTGAACAAATTGACTTTAGAGGGTTATACGAAAAAATTGCGGACTATTCAACAAAAGTGTCTAAATCAGAAAGAGGAAGGATAGAAAGCAAAGAACAGAGCGCAAAGAGCGTAAAGCTCAATAAGGATATCGGCATCAAACAAAAATTATCCGCGGGATATTCACGTAAAGCTCAAAAGTCTTACAGGATCGGTCGATTAGAAGAAGCCAAAAAAGATATCTCGCGATCATTGGAGTCAAATATTGCCAACAAAGAGTCCCTGCAATTGGCAGGAAATGTTCAGAGACTGCAGCAGTTAGGTGCAAAAAAAGTTGTTGTATCCAGTGGCATGTCTATGAATGGGAAATTATCGGATGAGAAACTCAAACGGGTAAGTGAAGGGAAGCAGAAGGAATCTCGTATTATGTCCCAGATTGAGACATATAAAGAGAAATCGCATCTATTTGTCGCTGACACTCGATCTTTACTGCTTCGCTACAATTTACTTCTGATACCGGATACTTTAAGCAGGAGCAGCGGCGAAATATTTAAAAACAGGGCAAAAGCCATTGCTCAAACGGCCAATAATGAATATAACAACTGGCAAAACACCGCCAATTTTTTTGATCTAAATAAGTCTAATCCGACAGGTTATAACAGGATGAATCTAGACCCTATACAGGAAAACATAATCATAAATATGCTGAACGAACACCACAGCGCCGGAAATTTTTTGGCTTCAAATACTGTTAAAGTAAATGAAAACAGCATATTAAATATTCCCTTTGTTAGTTCTCAAGGCACAAAATATATCCGGGTTCAACCGGTCATTGTGGACGATGAATACATAGACTTTTATATCACTTTGTCGCGCCTCGGTCCGGACGGCAGTATCATAGAAGATAAAACTGCCGCGCGTATTAAACGCGGACAGACCGCAGTATTAGGCGGCATATCCGGTTCAGTCGCCGGAGGAGCAAATAATACCGGTCTTGTCTTGACTCTCAATAGTGATATACTGGGAAAAATGACACAGGAAGAGATGGAGGGATTTTATACAGCCGCCAATCGTATGGATATCGCAATGCCGTTGGGAGAGACATATAAGTTTGAGAAATTGCTGGTTAAAGCAAATGAAAAGTTAACAATAACTATGGAGGTAACAAAATGAACAAAATGGATAAAAAGGAACCTATAAGTAAAGGTAAAACGGAAGAAAAACTAGATAAAAAACAGGAACCTAAGGAAATAAAGAAAAAAATGGGATGCTTGAAATTTATTTTTTTATTTTTGGTCATCGTGTTTATTGCAGGAGCTGGTCTAAAAATATTCTCCGTAATTAATTATCCATTAGCGGTACCTATTTCCGGCAATATAATATTAAAATCCAGTTCCTACACAGGAACCGCAAACGATGAAAACGCTATTTTTACCATGAAGCTCAACTACGAAACATTTTCCAGATTTGGTTGGGTAAAGATTCCTATTCTGCCTGTTTCCGTAGCTGTGAGTGAAGTTACCTTAAACGATAAACCTGTCTATCTTTATGCCGGAAGTCAATGGTATGAAATAATAACCAAACACAAAGGCAAAGGGATAATAAAAGCAAAATTTTCCATGAAGGTTCAAGAGAAAGAAGGTGTGCGTCGTCTTTCTTTCAATGTTCCTCGCACCACAGCTACAAGTGCCGTAATAGAAATAAAGGGAAAGGAACTAGAAGTTGATGTAGCAAACTCTCAGCACAAGGAAGTCGTTGCACAGGGGGAAAATACTATGCTTAAGGTCACCTATCCTCCGGTAAACAACATTGATTTAGTCTGGAAGAGGGCTCGTCCTGAACTTGAAGAAAAAGATGCGCGGCTCTATTCTGAGACAAATACTGTTTGTTCAATACTAGAAGGCTTACTGCACTGTAATACTATAGCCCGCTATTCTATACTGCGTTCGTGGATAAACAGTTTAAAACTCTCCATCCCAAAAGATGTCAACATTTTGGCCGTTACCGGCGATCGTATCCGCGACTGGAAAACAACAGAAATATCTGGTCGGCGCATATTAGAAGTGGAATTCTCCTACAAGATCAAGGGTAATTATCAATTAAACATTGTCTATGAAAAACCCATTCAATTAGACGGCAGTACTTTGATTATCCCCGTTGTTCATAGTTTGGGTGTTGAGAGAGAAAAAGGATTCATCGGTATTGAAACATTAACCGATGTAGAAATTGACACCGATAAGGCAGACGGTATCGTTGCCATAGACATCAACGAACTGCCCGTATCATTAAAAACTATGACTGCCCAGCCATTGATTTTGGGCTATAAACACGTTGAACAGCCGTACAGTCTTTCGCTTAATGTTAAACGTCATGAGGATATGTCTGTACTTTCTTTGATAGCCGACAGCGCTTTGCACACGATAATGATGACATCCGATGGTCGACGACTTACCCGCGTTTTCTATTCCATACGCAATAACGGCAACCAGTTCATGTCTCTCTCCCTTCCTGAAGGCAGTGAATTATGGAGCGCAAGTATTGCAGGTAAATCGGTCAAGGTTATGCAGGGAGAAAAAGGGCAATTGTTAATCCCGTTAATGGATGTTACTCAAGGCAGTGGTTATGTTGGCGTAGAAGTTATTTATGCTGAAGAGGGAACTAAGCCCGACTTAAGAGGCAGGGGCAGTGCCACCATACAATTACCGTCCCTTTCAGATATTCCTGTTATACATCTAATGTGCGAGTTGTATTTGCCAAAGGAAGGGAAATATCGGAAGAGTGACTTTATTAGCGATGCTAAGATGGTGGATCAGTTTTCTTCTGTTAGAACAGCTGTAACGCCAGGGATGACGCCTGTTTCTTCAAAGCAGGCATCACGCCAACTTCAGAATCAGGCAAAGCGAAGATTTGAGCAAAAAATAACAGCATCCGGCGGTACTCCTGTATCAATAAAATTACCGTTGGACGGACAACTTTTTAGATTTGAAAAGATACTTGTGCTCAAAGAAAAAGTTAAAATAAGATTCAAATACACCGGATTAGGCAGCAAATTTAGATAAGCTTTCACGTCTCTTCGAAGATTTTTTGAGGTTATTCTTCTGCTACGCAGACTTGATTTCTTCCGTTTTGTTTGGCTCGATAAAGAGCCTTGTCGGCTCTTTTTACCATTTTTTCTATGCTGGAGGATGCAGAAGTATATTTGCATATACCTATGCTTATTGTAACGTCGAGTTTAGTTCTGCTGTATATGGTGGGCTTCTTTTGAATGGTTTTTATTAATCTCTCTGCAAAAATCCGTGATGAACGTGTTCCTGATATAGGACATACAATGGCAAATTCGTCGCCGCCATATCTAAAAACAATATCAACTTTACGGGCACTGTCCCTAAATATCTTGGAAAGTTTTTTTAGAACAGCATCTCCTACTGAGTGACCAAATGTATCGTTAATTTTTTTAAAATGATCTATGTCTATTAATATCAAAGATAAGAGTGCTCCATATCTTCTTGCTCTGTTTAGTTCTTTCTTCATAACACTCTGAAAATACCGGCGGTTGTACAGTCCTGTAATCTTATCTTCCATAGCCAGATTTTTCATTTTTTGCTGTTTTTGTTCCATTGCTATCATTGTTCTTCTTGAAGCCACCAATAAATTTGTTTCTGTTACAAGTCCCACTAAGGCTCCGTTCTCGATGACTGTAAGACGTCGAATATGATTGGTTCTCATAATATTCAGGGCTCTATTTAACAATGTTCCTGGACTGGCAGATATGAGAGGATGAGACATTATTTCTGAAACAGGATTCTCAAAGTTTTCTCCATTCGCCACTATATTCACAATATCACGTTCTGTGATTATTCCAACGGGTGAATTATTACTTACAACAATGATACAGCTTATTTTATTATTCTGCATCAACCTAACCGCATTTATAATTTTGCTGTCAGGATTTATTTTAGTCATGCTCTTTGCCATTATTAAATCCAACCTGTTCAACATTTTTTTAATCATTATCTTTCTCTCTTTATTTTGATACTGAGTTGCTCTACTCTTTTTCTAATGATTCGAGGGAATCAATTCCCTGAGGAAGCGGAAGAATATATTTAACTTTTTGTATGCTTCCGTCTTTTCTTATTGTTCTGCATACACGTTGTCTTATAAGAACAGAGTGTTCGATCCAATTGTCTTTTTCTATTACTGATCCAAAAATATAACTAGTTCCCTTGATTAAGCAATTATCATTTATGCGTGTAGGGAATTCGTTACTGCCTGTTATATTGACGCTGGATTCAATTCGGACATTTTTGCCAATAGTAGTATTTCCCTTGATAATATTACCCTGTAGAATTTGAGAATTCTCCCCGATTTTTACTATTTGATCAGAATATGTTGTAATATTGACATTTTTGTCAATTCTCGTATTTTCTTCAAGTACAATATTGCCATCAAGCACAGTGTGCCCACCTATAACAACTCCCTTATTTAGCTTAACGCCGATTGAGATATAAACATCTTCTCCTATTGAAATATCCAGTGGCCCATATTCTTCATCTCGTTTAATAATGTCTTTTATCACTTGTTCATGTATGAAGA
>CAZMXO010000011.1:0-17146 GCA_964570265.1 uncultured bacterium | reverse complement strand
GCTGGTTTTCTCATCTAATTTCTCTCACTACTTTTGGTAGCTAAACTGTTACGAAGGTTTGTTAATTATAATACTTTCTTCCGGTAGATCGGAAGTATCGATTCCAAATCGCTGCATTTGTTCATAATTGAACATATATTGGGTTTGCGGTTTTGTTAGCACAGGAATATCCCGCACCTTTTCTCCATTCAGAATGCGTTGAGCCAATTCTGCTATGACCTGCCCATGATAAAAACCACTAAACAGTTTTCCTCCCACAATGCCACAGGGCAAAACCTGGGCAGAATTCCCATACATTGGTCGCGGACTTGCTTTTGATATACGCGAAACAGCTTCATCGAAAGAATAGTATTTTCCATCCTTATCGCGATGGAATGTTCCAAAATATAATATTGTATCATCAGATAATTTGCTTGCCTTGTTCTCAATCTCTGCCATAGATAAGCTGCTATCAAAAAGAATCATTTGGATATCTTCATGATATTTAAATAGCTTTTGTGACACATTCCAAAAATATAATCCTGTAGGTGTATCATCAACAATAAATACTATCTTTCCGGTCTCGGGATGCAGGCTTAAAGCCAAATCAATCGTCTCTTTTACCGACGAAACCTCAAGAATTCCTGTAAATACATTATGGTCTATGAGATTGGGTGCTTCAAAATTATTTACTCCACAGAATACTATTGGGGTACCTGGAAATAAATCCTCATGATATTCACGGAGAAAATTAAATGCATTATCATCAGAAGAGATAACCAAATCAAATTTCTGATTTACATACTTATAATTATACAAATCAAATAATTTCTCTTTGTATTGAATCTTAAATCCAATAGCTTTAGAATCCATATATTCTATTATCAAATTAATATTATTTTTTTGAGGATCCAGGACGGATTCTATCCCTTTTACAATATTGTCAGTTTGAAAAAATCCTTTATGATAGGAATTCAGGATAAGAATATTTTTTATTGAGTTTTCTTGGGCAAAGAGGAATGAATTACAGAATAAGATAATTACAGAGAAAGTGAGAATAAAAATATTTTTACTAATTTTTTTTATGTTCATAGATATCATTCACGCCTCTCGATTTATCAGTCGTTTGCGCGGCAAGCTCCTTATATTTGATCTTACTCTGTTTCGTCCTTCATCTTTTGCTTTATACATCAAATCATCGCACTCTTTCATTAACTCATCAATGGTATTTTGATGTTTATAGTTTGTAACACCAAGACTGACTGTAATATTCAATTCTTCAGAGTCTATCTTTATTGGTTTATCTCCAATAACATGCCTGATTTTTTCAGCTAATTTGAGAGTATCTTCATCATTTATATCTGATGTCGCAATCGCAAACTCCTCTCCGCCAATACGACCAAATACGGATTTTTCAGTTAATACACTACTCACCCTATTTGCTATCTTACACAAAACTACATCGCCGGCATCATGACCATGTGTATCATTAATGTCCTTAAAATGGTCTATATCAAACATGATTGCTGATAGGAGCCGCTTTTTGTGCTTAGCCTCATCAAACTTTTTCTTTGCAGTAATAAAGAAAAATCTTCTGTTACTAATTTTCGTCAATGGGTCGGTATTCGCCAACTCGTATAATTTTTTGTTCAGTACTTTAAGTTTCTTAGTTCTTTCAATGATGCCTTTTTCAAATTTCTTGCGCTCAGTAATATCCTTGGCAAGATGCACTGAACCAATCACTTCACCTTTTTCACTAAAAATGGGTGAAGTGGAAATCAAAAGGGGTACGCCTATATTCGGATCATTTATCTCCTCTGTGTAAGCTTTTTTGTCTTTTATCGTTTTTTCAAAAGGACCCCCGGGATAAGGCCCGCTAGATTTATGAAGGAGCTCATAACACTTTTTACCAATGATATCACTCGGATCCATTTTAAGCACATTCGCAAATGCCTTGTTCACTTTGAGAATCGTATGCTCTTTATCCTGGATAAATATTAAATCTGAAATGGAATCAAATGTGTTCTTCCATTCCTTAGCTACATCTTTTATCTTTTCCTCCCACTTCTTTCGCTCAAACGCTGACCCAATAGTTATGGCGATTGCTTCTAATGAACGTATAAATTCTAAATTGAAGGAGTCCTTACGCCGGTCATTTAATTGAATAAGCCCGATAATCCCAACACTAGTGCGTATAGGGATAAGTGCAACCGACTCGTAACCTTCACTATTACATCTATTTCTGGTGCGCGCCTGGCGTTCTTTTTCCGTGGTAGTGGCAAGCAATTCCGTGGTGCAATTGCTCCAGAAACTGCCGCCTTTGGTAAAGAAAGGCAATTTGGGGTCGGTCCTTCCGCGGATAATATTTCCGCACATGCAATCTAAAGCCGGGCTTCCCGTAAAATCGCGCACAAGCTCACCTGCTTTATCACGCTCGCATAGGAAATTCTCTCCTTGCACAAATTCATCAGAAAATCCATACTGTACAAAATAGGGATAATCCTCTCCTTCTTGCAGACGAAGAGCAACCACCTCGAGTCCTGTATATTCCTGCATTGCTTTCAATACCTTGCGTATGATATTAACCAATTCTCCGGGCTCATTTAAATATTGCAACAATTTAATCATCAATTCCCGGTTTTTTTCTTCCTGCTTGCGCTCGGTGATGTCATGGACAACGCCAATCGAACGAATGGGCTTCCCATCACCATCAAAGAAAGTTTCACACCTTTCGTTGACACATTTAATAGTACCGTCTTTCAGCAACAGTCGATGGACGATGTCATATGGAGTTTTAGTTCTTATTGATTCAGTATAGGCTTTGTCCACTATTTCTCTATCATCTGGATGGATGTTATCTAGAAACGCTTCATAAGTTGCTTCAAATTGCTGTGGTTCCAGATCAAATAACCGATAGGTTTCATCGGACCAAGTCAATGTATTAGAGACAATGTCTAATTCCCAACTTCCAATATGACCCACGCGTTGCGATTCGTTAAGGATGTCTTCTCTCCTACTCAGCGCCTCCTCCACCTTCTTGCGCTCAGATTTTGACTTCTCAAGTTCTTTTACCCGTCTTTGTAGAGCTTTCATTTTCTCAAGTAATTGTTTTTTTTCTTTATCTTCCATTTTTCACCTTAATGCTTTCACAATTTTCCGTATTTTATGTTTAAATAAATAGTCGCCAAAATATCAAGCAGTCTGTCCGGGAAAAGACGCTTTAGGTATGCGGCAAGGTAAGCCTCTTTAGTAACTAAATATCTTATCTTGGGTCTCTTGCTCTCCAGAGCATGCTTAACTTTTTTATAGAGAGCATCAGGTCCGGGAATGTTCTTTTTTGTTTCTTTTGTCTGCCTGTATTTACCCATTTTTTCGTATATGTCTTTGTAATGACTGTTCTCAGGAGGTTTGATCTGATTTTGAAAAATGGTTAAAGCGTTTTTACTGAAATCGCTTTTAAGAGGACCTGGTTCAATGATGCTAATTTTTATACCTGTATTCCTAAGCTCAAACCGCAGTGCGTCAGAAAGCGCTTCAAGAGCAAATTTGGATGCAGAGTATGCTCCCATAAACGGAGTGCTAAATCTTCCTGCAGCAGAACTTATATTAACGATACGACCTGTTTTGTTTTTACGGAATATCGGAATCACTTGATTAGTAAGTTCGTGTACTCCGAACACATTGACTTCAAATTGATTTCGCATAGTATCTCTTGTTATATCCTCAAGAGCTCCTGAGTACCCACATCCTGCATTATTTATCAGCGCATACAGCTTCCCATCTGTTTTCTTAGAAACATATTTAACCAATTTTTCAATAGAACCAGAATCTGTTACATCCAAGTAATATGTGTCAATTCCTTTACTCTTCAAATTCTCAATATCCTGTTCCTTTCTTGCGGTGGCAAAAACCATCCATCCATCCCGCTGTAAGGATTCAGCCATATACAATCCAAGTCCTGAGGAACATCCCGTTATCAAAACTGATTTCATACATTAAACCTTATATCAATTATATCTCCATCTTCTACGACATAATCTTTGCCTTTGAGATAGCATTTTCCAGCTTCTTTTACTTTTGCCTCTGTTCCAAGTGAGATCAAATCATTATATTTAATAACCTGCGCTCTTATAAAACCGCGCTGCAAATCCGTATGAATTGCGCCAGCTGCTTCAGGAGCCGTAGAATTTTTTCTAATCATCCATTCCCGCACTTCATCTTTTCCTACAGTAAAGAACGATATTAACCCTAATGTCTTATAAAATAATCTTGTTAGAGCATTGATTGCCGGTTCTTCTATTCCTAGTTCAGAAAGAAAGTCTTTTTGCTCTTCTTCCGGAAGAGATGCTATTTCAGATTCTATCTTGGCAGAAACCTGCATTACTCCAATTTTATGCTCCTCGTATTTTTGCTTTACGGAGTCAAGAAGACTCGTATCCTCTACGTCTTCTTCCCCAATATTTAGAGCTATTATTATCGGCTTCATAGAAATAAATTGATATGTCGATATAAGTTTATTCTCTTCTTTGTCCAAAGGCATGGTTCTGAGAGGAAGTTCTTTCTCAAGATGAACTTTTAGTTTTGAAAGGATTTCTTTATCTTTTTCTTTAACTATATCCTTTTTTCTTGAAAGCTCTTTATCTATTCTTTCAAGCCTTTTTTCTATAAATATCATATCATTCAGAATTAGTTCGGAATTAATTGCGTCTATATCCCGAATGGGGTTAATTGAACCTTCCACATGATAAACTGATTCATCTTTAAATGAGCGGACTATATGACAGATTGCATCCACATCTGATATCTTCGTAAAGATCTCTCCGCTTGATACCGTTTCCTTTTCTATCTTAGGTAGAAGCGATATGTCTATTGTTGCAGGGACCTCGCTTTTTGGTAAATACATGGAAATAAGTTTATCAAATCTGGGATCTTTTACGCTTACAACACCGGGGATTATGTCTCTTGAATTATCCGGTGTCTTGGATTTTTGTTGCGTCAGAATTTCAAATAGGATTTTCTTACCGACCTGAGGAAGCCCTATGACACCTATTTTCATATTGTTACTATAACAGAAGCCTCTTGTTTTTGTCAAAGAGAGAGCATAGCCTATTGACATTATACAGAATTGGCACTATCTTATTTATTTAAGTTTAAAGGAGAGAATTATGAACTCATATATCAAACCGGCTGATAGGACAAAGGACATTAAATATGCTGTTAGAGATATCATGCTAATAGCTGAGAAAGCAATCTCTCAGGGCAGGAAGATGCTTTATCTCAACATAGGCGATCCAATAAAATTTGATTTTAAAACGCCGAATCATATTATTGAGACTACATATAATGCAATGAAAAAGGGGTTTACAGGATATTCTCCATCTTCCGGGATTGATGAAGCAATTGAATCTGTTAAGAATGAAGCGCATAGAAAAGGAATACGCAATATTCAGGATGTATTTATCACGAATGGTGGAAGCGAAGCTATTGAAATAGCTTTAACAAGTCTTGTAAATCCTGATGAAAATGTATTAGTCCCTTCACCCGGCTATCCCTTATACACAGCAGTACTAACAAAGCTTGGTGTAAAAATCAATTCATATTATCTGGATGAGGAGAATGGCTGGCAGCCAGACATTGATGATATAAAGAGAAAAATAGATAAAAACACAAGAGCCATTATTCTTATAAATCCTAATAATCCAACAGGCGCAGTTTATACAAGGGAAACTCTTACTCAAATTGTTGATCTTGCTCTTGAGCATAATCTCGTAATATTTTCCGATGAAATATATGACAAACTTGTTTTTGATGCTGAGGAGCATATCTCTACTGCTTGTATCTCAAAAGAAGCGTCTGTTCTTACTTTTGGCGGACTTTCAAAATCTTATCTATCTCCGGGTCTGCGTATTGGATGGTGTGTTGTAAGCGGTAAAGAGGAAAATTTAGGAGATTATTACAGGGCTATGCAGAAACTAACACGAGCAAGACTTTGCGCAAATCATCCTGAACAATATGCAATAAAGCCGGCTTTAGAAGGGGATCAATCGCATATAAAGGAAGCAAATGCAAAGCTTAAGCGAAGGGCGGATATTACATACCAAATGCTCAATGCTATTCCAAATATCAGGTGTGTAAAACCAAAGGGTGCTTTTTACGCATTTCCTAAAATAGATGTACCTGTGTCAGACCAAAAATTCGTTTCTGATTTAATCTATGAAACAGGCGTTGTTGTTGTTCATGGTGGAGGATTTGGACAAAAGCCGGAAACAAAACACTTCAGAATTGTTTTCTTGCCTGAAGAAAATATACTGAGAGAGGCATATGAAAAAATTGGACAATTTATGATTAAATATAAATAACTACTTTAAAATATATAGGAGGAGTTCTAATGAAGCAAGTTAAAATAGGTATTATAGGAGTAACTGGCAGAGGCAGATTGTGGAAACACTGGCATAATCCTGAGGGGAAATCAGTGGTTGTTGGAGGAGCAGATATTTCAGAGAAAGCATTACAAGAGTTTAAAAATGGAATCAAAGAGAAAACCTTTACTACTTTAGATTATAAAGAACTACTTAAGAGAAAGGATATTGACGCAATAGCTATTACTTCTCCTGATTTTACACATGAGGAATATGCTATAGCCGCGCTTAATGCAGGGAAACACGTTTATCTGGAAAAGCCAATGGCTATTACTACAAAAGGTTGTGATAATATCTTGAGAACATGGAAACAATCGGGTAAAAGATTAATGATTGGATTTAATATGCGGCATATGCGCATTTTTCAGACAATGAAAGACATTGCAGATACTGGAACTATTGGCGAGATAAAAGCGGTTTGGGTGCGGCACTTTGTCGGCACTGGTGGAAGATGGTATTTTCGCACGTGGATGTCTGAGAGAAAGAATGCAACCAGCCTTCTTCTGCAGAAAGCGGCACATGATATTGATATGATCCATTGGATTACAGGCTCTTATACAAAGAAAGTAGCTGCTTTCGGAAGTCTGGATTTCTACGGAGGGAATAAACCCAATGATTTAACATGCCCTGAATGTCCGGAAAAAGAGACATGTACGGAATTTGAATCAGGCAAACATAAATATATTAAATGCGCTTTTCGCAAAGCAGTTGATGTTGAGGATAACACTGTTATGATTATGGAATTGGAAAACGGGATAAAAGCGTCCTATCAGCAATGTCATTTTGCTCCGGATTATTGGAGAAATTACACATTCATTGGCACTGAAGGCAGGATGGAAAATCTTGATGATAAGAGCAAAGTTATTGTAAAAACAAGACGTTCGGGCAAATGGAAAGAATTTGCTGATAGAACCTATGATATTAAGGCTGTTGAAGGCGGACATGGCGGAGCAGATCCGGTTATATGTAAGGATTTTGTGGATATGCTTCTTACTGGGAAAGAACCTGTTTCAACGCCTGAAGCCGGCAGAATGTCTGTTGCAACAGGATGCGCTGCAACAGAATCATTAAGAGACGGTGGAGGAGTAGTTGAAATATCCTCAATGCCTGATTTGAGATAAATAAAAAAGAAAGGTGAATTATGAAGACAAAAAAATCAACATTTGCGCTCTACTTTGGAAATCGCGGCTTTTTCCCTGCGACACTGCTTAAAGGTGCACGCAGTGAGATGAGCGCAGCTCTGAAAAAACTGGGACATGAGACTCTAATGCTGGACGCTAATGCCACGCGTAATGGAGCAGTCGAAACAGTAGAAGAAGGAAAAATATTTGCCGATTTTCTTCAAAAAAACAGGGAAATGTTTGATGGTGTGATTCTGTGCCTTCCCAATTTTGGGGATGAAACAGGCGCAGTTGCAGCTCTCAAAAATGCCGGAGTTCCTATATTAGTTCAGGCATATCCTGATGAACTGGATAAGATGAGACCTGAGCTGCGAAGGGATGCGTTTTGCGGAAAGTTCTCTATTATGGATATGTTTTGTCAGAATGACATATCCTTTACTGCGCTTAAACCACATACTGTGCATCCGAAAAATAAAAAATTTGCTGTAAATATTGATTCTTTCGATCGAATATGCAAAGTTGTGAATGGAATGAAAAAACTGGTTGTTGGAGCTATAGGCGCGCGGACAACAGCCTTCAAAACAGTTCGCATTGATGAGCTGGCACTTCAGAAATACGGAATTACTATGGAAACATTGGATCTGTCGGATATTTTTGCGAGGATGTCTTTATTCAAGGATACTGACAAAAAAATACAAGCAAAGGCAAAGAGTCTTGAACAATACTGCTCATGGAAAGGAGTTCCTCAAAAAGCGTTTCATACTATTGTGAGACTTGGCGTTGCAATTGATAATGTTATTGAGGAATATAAGATGGATGCAGTAGCAATCCGCTGCTGGCTTGAGATGCAGCAGCAGCTTGGCATTTCACCCTGTGTTCTTCTAAGCGAAATGAATGACCGCGGCATGATTGCAGCCTGTGAGGTAGACGTGGGTAATGCAGTGACCATGTATGCCTTATCACAAGCATCAGGTAATGTTGCAACAGTTCTGGATTGGAACAATAACTATGGAGATGAAGAAAATAAATGTATTCTCTTTCACTGCGGTTCAGCGCCGCAAAACATAATGACTGGCAAGGGCAAAATTACCGACCATGCAATCTTAGCCAATGCTGTAGGCAAAGGACATTCTTATGGATGCAACGTAGGTCGTATTGCGCCTAATCCAATAACATTCGGCAGTATGCTGACTGAGGCAGGTAGACTGAAATTTTACCTCGGGCAAGGACGTTTTACAAAAGATCCAATACCAAACGATTTCTTTGGTTGCGCAGGCGTGGCAGAGATTGAGGGATTACAGAACGTGCTTCAGAAAATAGGATATATGGGACATCGTCATCATGTTAGTGTTACTCCCTCTCATGTACTTGAGCCAGTAAAAGAAGCTTTTGAGAAATATCTTGGCTATGAAGTAAGCATAGTATGAGCCAGAAATTTAGATTATTCATCAAAAGCAGAGTCAAACTGTCGTTCGGAAGGTTCAAAATCAATCCGTTTATTGGCTGAAAGTAGTGTTTCTTTTTGTGCCATCTCTTTATAACTTCCATAAATCCTCTCAGATGTAAGATAAAGATCCCTGCCTGATAATTTTGATTTTTGCGGGTCTTTTGAAAAAGCACCGGCAACCAGTTCCGCCTGTCAATCAAGACTTGCGGCCATTCTGTGCACAGCACCAATAAACGCATCACGTCCTCCACTAACCATGCCCATTCTGAGTTTTCTATTCATTTCACCTTCACCTCTTATTTTATGTTTTCAAGTGGTTCCGTGTTTGGACATGTATGCTGTCTCATGATTCTGGGTCGTGCCCAGCGCACAGCATTGGTAATAATTTTTAATACATCTTTGTTGTAAAAGATGGGATATGTTTCATGCCCGGGTTTGAAATAAAAAATCCTTCCATAGCCGCGTTGCCATGTGCATCCGCTACGAAAGACCTCTCCTCCTTCAAACCACGATACAAAAATAAGCTTGTCAGGCTCTGGTATATCAAACCGCTCACCATACATCTCTGCATGTGGCAGTTCAATATATTCCCCAATACTCTGTGTTATTGGATGAGATGGCGCAATATTCCATAAACGCTCTTTCTCTCCAATCTCCCTCCATTTGAGAGAACAGTTGGTACCCATAAGTGCCTTAAAGATTTTAGAAAAATGTCCTGAGTGAAGAACAATGAGCCCCATGCCTTCAAGGACTCTTTTCTGGACTTTGTGAACAATTTTATCACTAACTTCTTCGTGAGCAATGTGACCCCACCATATAAGAACATCTGTATTTTTTAGTACTTTATCAGTTAAACCATGCTCTGGTTCATCAAGCGTTGCAGTCCTGACGTTAATGTTCTTTTCCTTGTTAAGATGCTCAGCTATTGCAGCGTGCATACCATCTGGATAGATCTTTTTTATTGATTTATTTTGTTTTTCATGTCTAAATTCGTTCCATATAATCACATTAATCATACAACCTCCTTTAACAATCGTTTGAATGACATCCATTATAAACTATATTTACTAAAATACAATTTGAATTGAACTGCCATATATATTATATTTAAGGTTTGTCAAGAAACAAAATCTTATTGGAAGTATATGAATAGTAACAGTATAATCATCAAAGGTGCCCGCCAGCATAATCTTAAAAACATAGATATGGAAATCCCACGAAATAAACTTGTTGTTATTACCGGTCTTAGCGGTTCAGGGAAATCCTCTCTGGCTTTTGATACAATCTATGCAGAGGGGCAGAGAAGATATGTAGAAAGCCTGTCTTCTTATGCGCGTCAGTTCCTTGAACAAATGGACAAACCCGATGTTGACTATATTGGAGGACTTTCTCCTGCTATTTCCATTGAACAAAGAACATCTGCAAAAAATCCACGTTCAACAGTTGGAACAGTAACAGAAATTTATGATTATTTAAGAGTATTATTTGCGCGTATAGGAGAAGTCCATTGTTATAAATGCGGGGAAAAAATAGCACGTCAAACTTCTCAGCAAATCACTGACAGTATTATGAAATTTCCTCAATCTTCTAAAATTATGCTTATGTCACCAATAGTGAGAGGCAGAAAGGGGGAGTATAGCGCTCTTTTTGAAGATATCAGAAAAAAAGGATTTGTAAGATTCAGAGTTGACGGCAATGTTCATAATGTGGAAGAAGATATAAAACTCAATAAAAACAAAAAACACAATATTGAGGTTGTTGTAGACAGACTCGTTATAAAATCAGACATTAAATCACGTCTTAGTGATTCTGTAGAAACTGCTCTAAAACTGGGTGAAGGACTGATTCTGGTATCAATTAATGATAAAAAAGATATCCTGTTCAGTGAGCATTTTGCGTGTATTAAATGCGGGATAAATTACTCTGAGTTCACACCTCGTATGTTCTCGTTCAACAGCCCTTACGGTGCATGTAAAACATGTAATGGACTGGGCAGGAAGATGGAGGTTGATCCTGACCTGATAGTACCTGACAAAAATTTATCTATCAATGAAGGCGCAATTGTTTCGTGGAGCGATCCGATAACAACAAGACATCATAGATGGAAAGCAGCAACAAAAAGATACCTGTTTCAGATGCTGGAGACGGTTGCCGATTACTACAATATAGATCTTGATGCGCCATTCAAGGACTTAAGCAAAGAACATCAAAACATGATTTTATATGGCACAGAAGAAAAACTGGATTTTAAATTGCGACTCAGACGCAGGATACACAAACATAGAATGAAATTTGAGGGAGTAATTAACAATCTTGAGAGAAGATGGAGCCAAACTGATTCTGAATATGTCAAGTCGGAGATCTATAATAAGTACATGAGAGTCAGATTATGTCCTGAATGTAAAGGCTCAAGGCTTTCCCCTCAGAGTCTTGCTGTAAAGATTAACAAGAAGTCAATATCAAAAATATGTTCTTTATCAATCAAATCCGCTGTCAGGTTCTTTAATAATCTGCATTTGGGTAAAACAGAAGAACTTATTGCGCATGACATTCTAAAAGAAGTCAGTAACCGCTTAACATTTCTTTCCAATGTGGGACTTGACTATATTACATTGGATAGAACAGCGCAGACCCTTTCAGGAGGAGAAGGAGAGAGGATAAGGCTTGCTACACAAATTGGTTCAGGACTTGTTGGAGTATTATATATCCTTGATGAGCCAAGTATTGGACTTCACCAGCGAGATAACACTAAGTTGTTAAAAACATTAACAAGTTTGCGAGATATTGGAAATACAGTTATTGTTGTAGAACATGATGAACAGACAATAAAAAATGCGGATTATGTGATAGATCTTGGTCCGGGAGCCGGTATTCACGGCGGAAATATTGTAGCGTGCGGCAAGCCTGAAGAAATAATTAAAAACAAGCATTCTATTACGGGCAAATATTTATCGGGGAAATTTAAAATTGACACACCCAAACAGAGAAGAAAACCAACTAAAAAGCAGCTTAAAATAATCGGAGCTTGTGAACATAATTTAAAAAAGATAAACGTCAATATTCCCCTTGGGTTATTGGTCTGTGTTTCAGGAGTATCCGGTTCCGGGAAAAGCACACTGGTTGACGAAACACTGTATAGAGCTATGGCTCAAACGCTGTACGGTTCAAAAGAAAAGCCGGGTAAATATGTTGATATTAAAGGCTTTTCTCAAATAGATAAAATTGCAAACATCACCCAGTCGCCAATAGGTAGAACCCCTCGTTCCAACCCTGCCACATATACAGGTGCCTTCGATTATATACGACGTCTGTTTTCTCAGGTTCCGAACTCAAGGGCAAAGGGATATAAGCCTGGAAGATTCTCTTTTAACGTTAAAGGCGGAAGATGTGAAGCATGTAAAGGTGACGGTTTGAAAAAGATTGAGATGCACTTCCTTCCGGATATTTATGTAACATGCGAAACTTGTAAAGGAACGCGTTTCAATAGAGAAACTCTGGAGATAAAATACAAGGATAAAAACATATCGGACGTTCTGGATATGACGATTGAAGAAGCTCTGAAAGTTTTTGAGAACATACCTACTGTAAAAAGAAAATTTCAGACTCTAAACGATGTAGGACTTGGGTATATAAAACTTGGCCAGTCTGCTACCACTCTCTCAGGAGGAGAAGCACAAAGGGTCAAACTGGCTGCTGAATTAAGCAAGGTTTCAACGGGCAGGACATTATATATACTTGACGAGCCGACCACAGGTCTGCATTTTGCGGATGTTCAAAAGTTGCTGGACGTTTTAGGGAGATTAGTAGATAAAGGGAACACAGTGCTGGTAATTGAGCATAATTTAGATGTTCTAAAAACAGCCGATTATATTATAGACCTTGGGCCTGAAGGAGGAGACAATGGGGGAGAAGTCGTGGCAGAAGGAACTCCTGAACAGGTTGCTAAGAATAAGCGCTCATATACCGGACAGTTTCTAAAGAAGGTTTTGAAATGCTAATAATAGATAAAATTGTTGTTGACGAGGCTATCCTTAAAACTAATTTTTCATGCTGTCTTGAGGTCTGTCACGGAACCTGCTGCGCAACAGGTGACTTCGGAGCGCCAATATCTGATGATGACGTAAAAATAATAGATAAGCATCTAAAAGGTATTGAACAATATCTTCCTGCGGAAAATATAAAACTCATAAGAAAGAACGGATACACCGAAACATATCGAAGTGGAGATCTCTGCGTTGAGTCTCTTTATGATAATGGACCGTGCGTTTTTTCATACGAACATGAGGGAATAACCAAATGCGCTATTCACACTTATTGTGTAAAGAATCAAATAGACCCTGTTCAAATAAAACCTATCTCCTGCTCTCTATTTCCAATAAGAGTCAGACGACTTGGAGAAATAATATCATTGAGATACTGTCAATATTCTGAATGCAAATCAGCATTAAGAGGAACAATTCCTGTTTTTCAGACGTGTAAGAAAGCCCTCATTAGAATGCTTGGCAGTCAGTGGTATAAGAAACTAGAGAATGTTCAATATAGTTAATCTCCAATTTTTATATTGTAGGGGCGGGGCTTGCCTCCGCCCTTTTATTTTGTGTCCTTTTTTCTTTGGGGTTTGGGGAGTATGATGGGGATTTGAAACGGTAGGAGATAGATAGTGGGTTGCTCTAATACAGAAGGGTTTTTAAGTAGAAATGTTTAATGAAGAGATTTTGAATTATATACTCCACGGTAACGAAGAGACTTATCTTGAATATAAAGGTTCAATGCCTTGGAATCACAGAAATACAAAGCTGAAAATAATATGTGCCATGCTGTCATTATCTAATAATAAAGACGGTGGGGTTATCGTAATTGGTATAAAAGAAGAATTTAACAAAAGTTTTAATCCGTCAGGAATGAGTGATGAAGATTTTAATTCATTCAATTATGACGATGTGGCTCGAGTAGTACAGACTTATAGTGACCCCATAATTGAATTTAAATTATTAGCAGATGTAGCCAAAATTGATGAGCAAGAAAGAAAGTTCGTTGTGATTCAAGTTCCCGAGTCAAAAGAGCCAACAATATGTGTTAAATATGGTTTATTGAATAAATCAGTGGGGTATTATCCAGAGAACATTGCTTTAAGAAAAAACGCGATTTATATTCGCTCGAAGGCTCCGATTGAATCCCGAGAGATTGCTGCTGTCCACGAATGGAGAGAAATGATTGATAGAGCAGTTGAAAAAAACAGAAAAGAATTGTTAAGAAGGTTGCCTTGTTCAGTAGCAACTAAAGAAGATAAAAAAAGAGATAATAAAAAATTTGAGGAAGATTTAAAAAAAGATAATTTATGAAGGAGTTAGTAGAAAAAATTAAATCAAAAGGTGGCTACTGGAAAGTAGTCACAAGACCAGCTACTTATAAAGATAATCTGATTACCTCACTTGATAAATGTAAAGAGATTGTTGAACAAAGCAAGGTCAGTTTAAGGGGTTGGGATTATCCGCATATTGACTCTAGCGGTATTAAGATTGCAGGAAATAATAGTATTCATTCTTTTTGTGATTGGTCAGAATGGCCGATGTTTGAATATTGGAAGTTTTATCAAACAGGACAATTCGTTCATTATTTTTCGATGAGAGAGGATTTAAGAATGACTGAAGAGAAAAAAAATGAGGTCAGGACAAATAATATCAATAAATTTTTAAGTATCATATCTAGCATTTATTCTGTAACAGAAGTATTTAAATTTATCTCTCGGATTGTTTCAAGGATCGATAATAGCGACTCATTTGAAATAATAATTGAATTACATGATGTAAAAGATAGAATGTTATTTTTCTGGGATACATCTCGTACTTTATTCCGGTCGTATATTTGCGAATATGACCCTATCATAATTAAGAAAATTTTAACAAAAAAAGAAATCATTTCTAAATCCTCTGAGGCAGCATTAGATGTCGCTATTGAGATTTTTAAAAAATTTAATTGGACCGATGTAAATAGACAGATTTTTATTGAGGACCAAAAGAAATTTCTTGAAAGAAGACTTTAATCTATGCAACTAAAAACATACAAAAAAACGCAATAGATAAACATAAATAGAGTAGCAACCTTTAAAAAATAATGTCAAATCCTCAATCATCCGAATCCCCTACAATAACCGCCAGCTAAAGCAAGCGGTTGAGGGGGAGGAGCTGAAGCTATCGGAGAAATGGTGTTTTCCTATACACAATACCTCCAATCGCTCCTCCTATACAGTCAAAAAGGACATCCAATAGGCTTGCGTCCCTGCTTGGTACAAAAGATTGATGGAATTCGTCGCTTAAGCCGTAGAGAGTGCTGAATATTGCTGTGAAAATGATAAAGCTTATGTTGGAGAATTTTAGTTCTGAATTTTTCAGTCCTCTCATTAGAAGAAAGCCAAGAACAGCATATTCCATGAGATGCAGAAGTTTGTCGAAATAGGGGATGTCAACATCAGGGATTTCTTTGCCGGGCAAGGATGACATGAAGAATATGAGAATGAGATAGAGTATTAAGGGAAGAAGAAACCTTGGAAAATATCTCTTCTGTTTGCTCATTTATTTGTTATCTTGTGACGGTTTTTGAATTACCTCATACCGTGCTTTAATTATTTTTTTAAAATTTTCAGAAATAGTATGCCAATCCAGAACATCCACACGAAAAAGAATATCCGATTCTCTAAAATCTTCTTTAAGATCAGATAAAATCTTTCTATCAAGTTTAGTTTTTCCGATAATAGTCAGATCAAGATCGGAGTAATTTTTGGCAGTCAGTGTAATACGTGAGCCAAACGCGCGAACCTCACAGTCAGAAACATGCTTACGCAATATTTTTTTTATAATTTCTAACTGATGTGGAGAAACATTAATCATTCTTAGCTTCCAATCTTTCCAATACTATTTTCGCATCTTTTATAAAACTTATTGCCGTTTTGTATACGGTTTCCGCTATTTTCCCATCGTAAGTATGTGTGGTTTCATTACGTGCTTCATGATACTTAAACCAGGCCTCTACATCATCAATAAGCCTGCTTTCAGCAGCAAGTCTAAAAAGTTCTTTTCTGCTTACTCCGTCAACAGATTCCCCGCTAACATTATTTTCAAGCCATCGTTTCATAAACTTCCAGCACAGTTCATAGGTAAATTCAAAATTTTGAATAACTCCAGCTCTAATGACCTCTTCGTGATCCGTATTAACTATCCCTGAAATCTGAGTGTTTGCAACCGTTATAGCTTTTTCCAAAGAATTAACTGCCTTTTTTAAACTACTTAGATCAAGTGTCATATCTTTGTCTCCTTTTTCGTTTGCTCATTTACCTGTTATCTTGTGAAAGAACTTTAGGAATTCATTAAACTGAACTCTTTTATCAAACTTTTCTTCCATAAGCTTACGGGCGTTTTTACCCATCTGCTGGTAATTGTTTTTGTCTAAGGAGAGTTTGATAATCGCATCTATAAGCTCGCTTTGATCCCCTGGCCTAGTCATATAACCTGTTTCTCCATCAAAGACAATCTCAGGTACTCCTGCTAATTTTGATGCTATAACAGGCAGTCCCATAGACATTGCTTCAAGCAGGACATTTGGCAAGCCTTCCTTATAAAGACTTGGAAGGATTAACATATCAATTCTTTCGAAAATATAATTTGGTTCATTAGTAAATGGGAAAAATGTCACGTTCTTTTCAAGGTTCATTGTTTTTACTTTTGCCTTTAACATTTCTTCATCCGGACCGTCTCCAACAAGCATTAGGTGAATGTTCGGAATAGAACCGGTGGCGAGCTTTGCAATCGCCTCAAGAAGAATGACTTGTCCCTTTCTCTCTTCAAAAGAGCCGACTGAGCCCAAAACCGGAGCGGCAGTGTCGCAGAGAGGATAACGTCTAAAAGCTTCGGCTTTGTTCTTATCCGAGGAAGTAAAACGCGCAATTTCTGTTCCCTGATAAATTAACTCAACTTTCTCAGCAGGTATTTTATAGTTATCAATAAGATACTTGCGTGTAAAGTCTGTGATACTGATAACTCTTACATTAATGGAGTCGTCAGGAAGATAAAATTCTCTCAGATATTCGGGTACAATGGTCCCAGTTTTCGGGATAAGAACTGTGTCAAGCCCGGCTTGTTTTATGCATTCAGCGCCAAAAACAGAACAGTGAAAGTCATTTCTCG
>CAZMXO010000010.1:0-17427 GCA_964570265.1 uncultured bacterium | reverse complement strand
CAAAATCAAGAAATGACGTTACCACCCTATTCAGCCTGTCAGTCTCTTCAATTATGTATTGGGTCAGTTCCTTATTATCATTCTGCCCATGAAATCTATCTTCCAGTATTTGCGCAGAGTTTTTAATAATAACCAGAGGATTTCGGATCTCGTGAGCTACTCCGGCAGCAAGTTCACCGAGTGCTGCAAGGCGGTCCTTTCTACGAAGCTCTTCTTCTAGGTGCTTAAGCCTGCGTAATTGCTGGATCATATCATTAAGGGCATTTGCCAGATCTTTTATTTCTCCTTTTGCCTTGATCTTTATCTGGTGTTCAAAATCTCCTCTTGCTACAGCTCTTATTCCCCAAGTAAACTTACGCAAGGGATGAGAAATGCTTCGCGCTATCAGAACGCCTATTACTGCAGATAATAATACTCCAAGAAATATTAATATTATAAGAAATTGCCCGACTGCAGTCTGAAAAGCATAGGTTTTTTGTATGCCAACAAATACAGCTCCAAAAACTTTTTTGTTCGGGCTCATAAGCGGGGAGCACAATCCATAAAAATGCAGCTTGTTATGATAAATATCCTTTCTATACTCAGAAGCACCTTGTTCATATATTTTATTGATAAGTTCTTCTATTCCGAGCACTGCTCGTCCTCTGTCCTTTATAGCTTTTGGATATTGAGGCGACTCATAAAACAGGTCTATATCAACGCCCATTTTCTTCTCTATATCCTGGAAAATTTCTTTTTTAACAGTATAGCCTGCCACTATTTTCCCTACTACTTTTTCATTCTCCCTGATTTCCAATCCTACAGCCGCAATTAATTGTTTTATATTGTCCTTTTCCAAAAGCACAAGCATTCTTTTTTTGTTCACTTGTTTCATTACATTTGGAGAAATACTTCCGGAAGAGAACTTAAGCTCGCCCTTTTCATTCGTAATGAGTATTGTATCAATTTGCATTTCTCTTTCTAACATATCCAGAAGCTTTATTATCTGCTCCTCGTCTTGCTGTTTAAATGCTTCCATGAATATAAAATTACTGCGTATAATTTCTCCAATTAGAGCGGCTCTATTTTCCATGTTATTTATTTTGTCTGTAATTAAATCCGTTGCACTGTGGATTTTTAGCCTTATATCTTTTTCTAATTGCCCTGATATAACTCTTGTAGCTACAAAGGTTGAGATTAAAATGGGCACAAGCGCCATTAACATAAAGGAAAAAATCAGTTTATTCTGAATATTTGGCTTGAAAAAGCGCATAAAATTAATCAGCCTTTGGCTGTAATTATTGGTTCTTAACCATTAGTTCAAAATTTTCCGAAGAAACGCTTCTTGCACCCATTCCTCCTGCCATCATACGAATAAGGCGATCAGAGGTTACCACCAAAGCTCTTGATTTATCCGGAAGCTTGTAGATCATTCTTTCGATCGCCGAATCTGCAGTCTTACTGTTCTTTGAAAAAATAACGTTTACGCCGGTGTTTGTCTGGTCAAAGAGAATATGGTCAAATTTTTTAGAACCGTCAAATACTATAGACACGTCTTTGTCATTAAAATCTTGATATCTTGTCATAATCTGAATTAGTTTTTCCCTGGCGCACTCCAACCCATTCTTTTTGGCTTCCCTTAAGCAAGCCCATGCATAAATCACATTATAACCGTCAACAATAACCATAATAACGCTGATTATACGCAAGTTAGGAGTTAAATGCAAAATAATAGAAGATTAATTAGACACTACTGACAAAACAAGATATAATGAATTCAATCTTAAAATAGATACCAAAGGAGAGGGTTAGATGATTCCTAGATATTCACTGCCTGATATGGAGAGGATTTGGAGCGATGAGAATAAGTTTAATACATGGCTCAAAGTTGAACTACTTGCGTGTGAGGCTCTATGTGAGCTTGGCGAAATACCAAAAGAATCTCTAAAGAAAATAAAAGATAAAAGTAAATTTGATATAAAAAGGATTCATCAAATAGAAAAAGTAGTAAAGCATGACGTAATCGCTTTTCTTACATCTATATCCGAAAAAGTGGGCAAAGATGCGCGTTTCATTCATATGGGACTTACCTCTTCCGATGTATTGGATACGGCTCTTTCTTATAATATGGTTCAAGCTGTAGATTTGCTTTTAAAGGATTTGCAAAACCTAAGGACTGCGCTTAAGAAGATAGCTAAAAAACACAAGAATACTATCATGATTGGCAGATCTCATGGTGTACATGCAGAGCCAATAACATTTGGATTAAAGATGCTTCTCTGGTTTGATGAAGTTGGGAGGCATATACATAGACTTGAACATGCAAAGAATACAATAAAATATGGGAAAATCTCAGGTGCAGTAGGGACTTATGCTAATATAGATCCATATGTGGAACAATATGTATGCAAAAAACTTGGACTTACCCCATCTCCATTATCAACGCAAGTACTACAAAGAGATAGACATGCAGAATTCATGACAACATTAGGTCTGATTGCAAGCTCCCTGGAGAAATTTGCTATCGAGATAAGAGGATTGCAACGTACAGAGATTAACGAAGTACAGGAAGCTTTTGCTAAAGGGCAGAAGGGTTCTTCTGCTATGCCTCATAAGAAAAATCCTATTATTTGCGAACGTATATGCGGGCTGTCGAGACTGATTAGAGCTAATTCCATACCTGCAATGGAGAATATCGTTTTATGGCATGAAAGGGATATTTCGCACTCATCCGTAGAAAGAATAATTATTCCTGATAGCACAATTGCTCTGGATTATATACTGCATAAATTTATTTGGCTGATAAAAAATCTTTTAGTGTATCCCGAAAATATGAAAACCAATCTTGGGAAAACCAGAGGCAGTATCTTTTCTCAAACAATACTGCTAAAACTTGTAAAAAAGGGTTTAACGAAAGAAGATGCATATGAAATAGTGCAACACATTTCCATGGAGGCAGTAAAAGAAAAAAAAGATTTTGAAATGGTCCTCTTGAAAAACAAAAAGATATGCAATATATTATCTCATGAAGAAATAAAAGAAAGTTTCGATATCCGAATACACCTAAAAAACATCAAAAAAATTTACAAAAGATTTGGTATTTAATGCATAGGGGCATAAGATATTATGCCCCTACACTTGCGTGTGTTATTTAGCTTCCACAGGTTCTTCAGGCACAGGCATCAGCATATCACTGCCGCATTTAGGACATTTAGACATTACCATCTCATCGTCCATACTACGAATTCTTTGCTCAAAAATATGCTTGCACTTTTCACACTGATACTTTATCACTCGAACAGCTTTTTTTTCGCCGCACTTAATGCATTTAATTGGAGGTGTCTGATATTCTGCTTTAAAGCGAGCATCACAGTTTTCGCAGACATAAGCCACGATTGGTCGAGGATACCTCTTTGGCATTAAATTTTTTACCATAAATGCCACACAAGCTACAATAACCAGGACAAGCACTATAGCTACCAGCTGACTTTTTTGTTCAGCCATATTATTATCACCTCCTATTTTACATATTTTCGGGTAGCTTAGCTACCCATATATCAAAGTTCCCGTTTCTATCTGACTGAAAGGCAATTTTGCTTCCGTCAGAAGAAAAGCATGGATATAATTCATTATATTTGTCGTCCGTAATCTGAACTGGGTTAGTACCATCACTATTCATGATCCAAAGATTATAATTACCGCTTCTATTAGATATAAAAGCTATCTTGTTTGTTTTTAATGAAACACTCGGGAAGCTATTCCATGCAGTGTTTGTTAAACGCATAGTGCTTTTTTCATTAATGTTTATTAAGTGCAAATCATTATCGCTGAAAAAGAGCACATTTTTACCATTATCAATCCAGCACGGATAGTCATGATAACCTTTTGTCGTAATATAATTAGGTTTCTTATCATCTACCCCCTTCATTATTCGTAGATTATTCTTAGAAACAAACACAATTTGTTCATCAAGCGGCAAACATGAAGGGCTATATCCATATGCTTCTTTATTTAGTTGTCCAAGATTAGTTCCGTCGTTATTAACTATATACAGTCTGGGCTCTGCATTATCGTTCAATTTTTCTGAACTAAAAATTATCGATTTGCCATCAGCGCTCCATGTCGGTCGATTATCCAGTGTTGCTGTGTGAGTGATACGTTTTGGTTCTTCTTTTCCTTCAGAATCTATAATCCATATATTTTGCGCATCATCCTGATAGGACACATAAGCTATTTTGGTTCCATCCGGTGAAAAAGCAGGAGCAGAATCATATTCATAAGCTTTTGTAATTTGTGTAAATCTTATCTCAGATTTTGATTTTTCTCTTTTGTCTTCAGATCTTTTTCTTGTGACTATTCTCGATTCTGATATTTTCCTGCTTGTGTCCATAATTATTGCGTCATTTTTTTGACATCCAAGCATGGACAAACAGATTATCGACATTACGGAAAAAACTACATATCTTTTCACATTGACTCCCTACTAAATTCTGATATCCATTTTACGTCACAAGACCAGTTATGTCAAAGGTTTTGTATCTCATCCATAAACTGTCTGGCTAATTCTCCATCTTGTATAACAATTATATTCTCCCAATTTAGTTTATGGGCACTGAATGTTGGATTAAAGGAACCAGTAATTATTATTTTTTCATCTATTATGAAAACTTTATGGTGCATCTGATGGGAATAATTCTTGTCCCATTTTACATTAATACCTACGTGACGGAAAAAACTGAACATATTCCAGGAACTATTCATGCTTTTTTCCATTACACCCGTTATTTTTATGCCTTTGTTATGTTTGGATATAATAACTTTGGCTATATCTTTATCCGTGAAAATAAAACTCGCAAAACAAATGCTTTCCTCAGCGTTGTTTAGTATCTGAATTATCTTTTCTTTGCAATTATCCTTTTTTGAGAAAAAGGCGTCTATTTTCTTGGTAGGCACAGGGTTGTATTTGTCGCTGCTATTATAACAATCTTCGGAATCGGAAATCCTGTAGAATTCATTTATGAAATCTTTTGCCAGTATTTCCGAATTTATAACGACTGCATTATTGTTATTGTAATATGTTCCATTATAAGTGGGATTGTATGATCCTGTCCATATAACTTTATCGTCAAATACACAAAATTTATTATGCATAAGGCCTCTCGGCTGGCTTGTAGTTTTTATGCTGATATATTTTTCCAAAAGCGCATATTGAGATCCGGGGCTCTTTATTCTTCCTTTATCCATTACCAAATGCACCTTTACTCCTCTATTTTTCGCATCTATCAAGGCAGAGGCAACTTTAGGTAGTCTTAGGCTGTAGAATGCGCCATAGATGTTTTTTTTGGATAGATTTATCAATTTTATTAATTGTTCATCCAGATTATCCTTTGGCCCAAAATATGTGGAAATAGAATCATAGTTTTTGAGTGAAGGGCTTTCAGCCCTATTAGCCTCAATATGTTTATGACAGGGTATAAAGCTTAAAAGGAGACACGTTAAGATTATTATCCGGATTTTTTTGAACATAGTATATTGACTCTATTATTTTTTATTTTTATTGAAATTGTTCCATCTGTGTCTGTGTAATAGATATCTTTATCCTGAATATGTTTTATGGTAGAAGGTTTGTGTTGATAAATCAGGATTTTTCTATCGTTAATATTGATTATGTGTGCGCAATCAGGTGTGATTAAGAGCTCTACATTGCTTGGCGCAATGTGAAGATTAAGATTGCTATTGCATATCTTAAAACTAATTCCCGAAGATTCGAAAACAGGTTCTTCGTGTTTGATGTTTCTGTATGTAAGTCCGGCATGTTCAATAAAGTTGAGGAAGTTCTTATATGTAAACGAGTTTTTGGCCTGCGCAATATCCAGAACTTGTTTAATGGCAAAGTTCTTTGATAGATCAACAACTGTGCCCAGATGATCATCGCTTACTCTATTCAAGAACAGGTAATCGATTTTTGCGACATGTTTTGCCCATAGAAGGGGCTGAATTACTTTTTCAACGTTATTAAATTTATTGCTGTCACTGGTTACGAGCATGATTTTGTCTCCGGTTCCCATGCAGGGGAATTTTATAAGCACTATATCTCCGTCCGGAGAATGCGGAAAAACAATTTCAATAGAACGGTCATTTAGCCTTGGAGATAAAAATAAAATTAATAAAACAAGCGTTAGAACATATAGCATCTTTTTGTTTTTCATGCCGTTATAAATGGCATATAAGGCAAATGCGATTAATGTGTAATATCCAATAATATCCGCAATGTATGGCTTTGGCACCTCTATATACATGAAGTCTATCGACGAAAAAAATTCTATTAATCTTAATAGTATTGTCAGCAGAATCCAATTTGGCATACTGAAGATATAGGCGAGCTTAATCCACAATATTCCAAATATTGATGCGAGCAGTCCAAGCGCCAATATACAGGCAACAATTGGAAGCACTACGATATTAGTAAAAACACTCCACAAGGATAGGTAGTTAAAATGGTATGCAACTATTGGCATAACGCTTATCTGGGCTGATAGGGATACTGAAATGGCAATGGACAAAAAACGAGGTTTTAATTTAATTCTTTCAATCAATATGGGAGCAAGGCAAATAATTCCTAATGTAGCTATAAAAGAAAGTTGAAAACCAGCATCAAACAAACTATGTGGATTAATAATTAAAAGCACAAGGCATGCCAATGATATGCTAATGTAAAGATTAGGTTCTCTGTCAATTATAATAGCCGCCAATATTGCTAAAGCCATTATAGTTGTGCGAAATATCGGATCCCGCATACCTGTAATTACACAATACAACGTAATTAATAATATTAATATAAATGCGGCGATTTTTTTTGGAATTCTGCATAACTTTAGAAACCCCCAGAACACAAGAAGAATCAGCCCGACATGAAGCCCTGATACTGCAAGAATATGTGCTAATCCGCTTTTTTTGAACATATCAAAAATTTGTTGTGGTATATTCTCCCGCATACCCAGAAGAATTCCATTAAGCATCGCAGCCTGAGGATCCGGTAGACTTCGGTTATTAATCGTCTCTATCGCGTTCTTTAAAGTAAGCGCTTTGCCAATAACGAAATTCCCATCATCCCTTGCGACGATTTTTATATTATCTGCATCTTTTATCTTCATTACTCCGTATATATGATGCCGTTTCAGGTATTTTTTATAATTAAATGTTCCTATGTTCCCTGACCAATATGGTTGAGAAAGTTTTCCAAATACCTGAACTTTATCACCATATTTAAACTTAAGATTGCAGGAGCTTACTCTGACAAGAATCAATCCCTTAGAGGTTTGCAAGTCCTTACTTTGTTCAGGAGATATAACAATATTTGTATAGAATCTTCGGCTTACAGGATCTTTTATTATTACGCCTTTAATTTGAATGTCAGTAGGATAGAGACATTGCATTGCAACGTCTCTATCATGAAGGTTTGGTTGATGAAAAGATGAGTAGATTTCAGTATGCGTCATACTTATTGGGATCATTAAGCAATAAAGAAGGATTATTCCCATGACGTTGGAAGTTCTTTTCTTTCTAAGACAGATTATTCCTCCCGAAAGAAGAACAAGGATGCATATTGTTTTATAGAATAGAGGAATATGTAGATACGCCTCGAGCAATATGCCTGCTATAAATAGAGGGGCGATGTATATAAGAGGACTAGGTTGACCTTTCACAAAGAACTTTATAGTAAATCAGAATCTCTTTAGCAAGAATAAAAACACTTACCTCTTCCCATATTTAGCTTTTTTGTCGGCGACCATGGGAATTGGATTCAACTCTTTTTCCGAAAGGAAAATATCGCAGATCTGTGATATTTTCTTGATATTCTCGGTTTTTTGTTTTCGCAAGGTGTTCCCAAGACCAACAATTAGTCCTTCTTTTTCGCCAATTGGGTGTTTTCGTGAAGAAAAAGAGAACAATATATCTTCCTTAACACCAAGAGCAGTCGCAAGCTTCTCTATAGTATCCAGAGAAGCGCTCTGTTTACCTCTTTCAATTATCCCAATATAAGTAGCATGCAGTCCTGCTTTCTCTGCCAGTTCTTCCTGTGTCAGCTTTCCAGCTAATCTTATACTTCTTAATCTTTGGCCAAATAGTTTTCTTAAATTTTCCATATCTCCTTCTTTTTTTCAGATAAAAGATCAAGAAGAATCAACTCTTCTCACATGGAATCATGTATTCATTATTATTTTATAAGGGGACATCAACAACGGGAATTGTATGGATAGATAATGAGTATGTAAAATACCCGTTAAATGGACTTGAGCAGCAGCATGCAATCCTGCTTTTTCTGCCAGTTCTTCCCGCGTCAACTCTTTAGCTAGTCTTGTACTTCTTGATTTCCCCATATCTTTACCATTATAATTGCAACTTGCATTATTTGAACAGATTAAAAACTGTTTATTCCTCTTGACAAATATAGCTATAATCTGTTTTAATGCTCAAGAAGGTAGTCTTATAAATGTGAAAGGAAATTTAAAAATGATTTTTAAGGCAATTAGATTCCTTGCGACGCGAAAGAAGAAAACAAAAAAAACGAAAAGACATGGAATCTCAAATGAAGAAAAAGCTGGTATTGAACGCAGAAGGTATCCTCGTCTGGATATGAAAATAGCTGTTAATTATCTTGCATATTCTTCAATAGACAGTATGCAGGAATATCAAGCTCGTACAAAAAACATAAGCGGCGGCGGAGTTTGTATAAGTACAGTTAACTGCATAACAAGAAATACAATCATTGAACTGGGAGTAAAAATGCCCGGTTATAGTTCTATAATCAATGCTCTTGCGTGTGTCGTATACTCAAGAGAAAGAAGAATGGATAATGGTTTTGACACAGGAATTTGCTTTACCAATATTTCCAGTGAAGAAGAGAAATATATTACTGAATATGCGAATAGAGTTATCCAAGACACGAATATGGAAAAAAGCGAGCAAAATAACTAATTTGTAACAATCTTATTGTTCTTATCTACAAATACAACCTTGCTTTTGAAATTCGGGATTTCGTCACTGGTGATTAGGGCGTATGAAATAATACATAACTCATCTTCGATTTCTCCGCGTCTTGCCGCAGGACCGTAAAGCGCAATTATACCTGAATTTTCTTTTTCTTCTATGATATATGTCTCAAGTCTGGCTCCGTTTTGAAAATTCAGAACCTGCACCTTTTCACCGGGTATCATTCCGCTTGCCGTAAGAAGCGCTTTGTCTATGCCAATGCTGCCATTATAAGCAAGCTCTTTTCTTGTAATTGTCGCTTTATGGATTTTTGCTTTTATTACATTTGTTAATATCATTTTAATCCTTTGTTAATTAAGAATTATTTAGTGTAATCCAATTCTGCAAGCTGTTTGTAGAGCTTGAATCTTTGCGTAACGTTTTGTTGGGCAAATTTCATCAGTTTATCTGCTCGTTTCGGATCTATCTTCTTCAGAACTCTGTACCTATTCTCATTATATGCATAATCGGAGAACGGGATCTTCGGCTCTTTACTGTCAAGTATAAGTGGATTTTTTTCTTGGTCAGTGAGCTGCGGATTGTATCTGTAAAGAGGCCAGTATCCGCTCGCTACTGCATTCTTCTGTTCTTTAAGTCCGCGTGTCATATTTATGCCATGAGCTATACAGTGAGAGTACGCAATAATTATTGAAGGACCATTATATGCTTCCGCTTCTACAAACGCTTTAACCAACTGGTTTGAATCAGCTCCTATTGCAACCTTGGCAACATAGATATATCCATAGCTCATAAACATAAGTCCAAGGTCTTTTTTGGGAACAGGTTTTCCCGCAGCAGCAAACTTAGCAACAGCGCCGAGAGGAGTAGCTTTTGAAGACTGCCCTCCTGTATTTGAATAAACCTCAGTATCCAGTACAAGTATATTGACATTTTTCCCTGAAGCCAGAATATGATCAAGCCCGCCGTATCCTATATCGTATGCCCAGCCGTCTCCTCCCACTCCCCATACGGATTTTTTGACCATATAATCCGAAACCGTAAGAAGTTCCTTGCAATCAGACAAGGCGCAGGGTTTTAATAAGTTATTTAACTTTTCAACTCGTTCTCGTTGTTTTTCTATATTTGCCTGTGTTGATTGGTCGGCATCCTTTATTTTCGAGATAATATTCCTTAATTCATTTGATGCGGAACCATCTTCCATAATTTTATCTGCAAGTTCATATGCGTATTGCGTGAATTTATCAACAGTCAGTCTCATACCAAAGGCAAGCTCAGCGTTATCCTCAAAGAGCGAGTTATTCCATGCCGGACCGCGTCCATCTGCACGTTTACAATATGGCGTTGTAGGAAGATTTCCTCCGTAGATTGAAGAGCATCCTGTTGCATTTGCTATAATTGCGCGATCACCAAAAAGCTGAGTAAGTAGCTTTACGTAAGCTGTCTCTCCGCATCCTGCACACGCTCCTGAATATTCAAACATAGGTTTTATAAATTGACTTCCTTTAACAGTGTTTCTATTATAAAGATCAGGGTCTGTGTCCTGTAAATTGAGAAAAAAGTCGTAATTTTTAGCTTCTTCTTCTCTTATAGGAGATTGAGGCATCATTTTAATCGCCTCTTTACTATTCATCGGACAGTTCTCAACACAAACCCCACAGCCAGTGCAATCCTCGGGAGCAACCTGAAGTGTATATTGATAATCTTCCATATTTTTTGAAGGTTTGGGATTGGTATGCTTAAATGTTTTCGGGGCATCTTTAAGAATTTCTTTTTTATATATCTTTGGTCGAATCGCAGCATGCGGACATACCAATGAACATTTTCCGCATTGAATACATGTGTCCGGATTCCATACAGGGATATTGATTGCAATATTATTTTTTATATACTGGCTCGTTCCTGTGGGCCATGTTCCATCTGAAGGCATTTGAGAAACTTTTATGCTTTCCCCCTCCTGCTTTATCATTTTTGCCGTAACCTCTTTAACAAAATTAGGCGCATTATCAGCCACAACAGGCTTTTCAACTACCTGTCCCATGAAAGACTCGGGAACTTCTATTTTCTGAATATTGTCAGCAGTTGCATCTACAGCCTGAATGTTCATATTAACAACTTTCTCTCCCTTTTTACCGTATGTCTTTCTTATTGATTCCTTGATCGCAGAAATAGCAGTTTCTTTAGGAAGTATATCTGAGATTAGGAAGAAGGCGGTTTGCATTATTGTATTAATACGCGCGTTTAGCCCAAGTTCTGACGCAATTTTAACTGCGTCTATAACATAGAATTTAAGATTTTTATCTATAATTTGTTTTTGCACTTTTGCAGGCAATTTTTCCCACACGGTATTTTTATCATACTCTGATGTTAGAAGAAATGTTCCTTTATCAATTATGTGCTTAAGCATATCGTATTTTTCCAGAAATGAGAATTTATGACATGCAAGAAAATTTGCTTTTGAGATCAGATAAGGGCTTCTTATAGCTTTTTTGCCGAATCTAAGATGCGAAACCGTAACAGCGCCTGCCTTTTTAGAATCATATACAAAGTATCCCTGAGCGTAATTGTCTGTTTCTTCCGCTATGATCTTAATGGAATTCTTATTAGCTCCAACCGTTCCGTCAGAACCGAGTCCGTAAAACATGGCTCTATATACCTCTTTCTCAGAACTAAATGAAGGATCGTATTCCAGACTTGTATTTGTAATATCGTCTTCAATTCCAATAGTAAAATGATTTTTCGGATTATCATTGGCCAGATTATCAAAAACTCCCTTGGTCATCGCAGGAGTAAACTCACAAGAACCAAGTCCATAGCGTCCACCAATTATCAATGGATATCTATCCAATTTAATCAGCCTTTGCTCCATTGCCTCGCCAACTGCTGTGCGGGTATCCTCATATAACGGCTCTCCAAGGCTTCCCGGTTCTTTTGTCCTATCCAGAACAGCTATTCTTTTTACAGTGTTTGGCAGAGCAGATGCAAATGCCTGTACATCAAACGGTCTATAAAGTCGAACCTTTATAACCCCGATTTTTGCCCCTTTTGCATTTAAGTATTCAACAGTTTCATGAACTGTTTCTCCTCCTGAACCCATTATTATAATCACGTTTTCCGCATTGGGATCTCCAATATAATTAAACAGATTGTACTGCCGTCCTACTATCTTAGCGAACTTATCCATTGCCTTTTGGACAATCCCGGGACATTCTTTGTAATACTTGTTAACACTTTCACGTCCCTGGAAAAAAACGTCAGGATTCTGAGAAGTCCCTCGAAGTTTGGGACGGTCAGGAGAAAGACCTCTTAATCTATGTTCTCTAACCAATTTAATATCAATCATGTTTCGCATGTCTTCATACGTAAGTTCTTCTATTTTTTGTATTTCATGTGAAACTCGAAATCCTTCAAAAAAATGCAGAAAAGGAACCCTGGCTTCTAGAGTTGCTGCTTGGGATATCAAGGCAAAATCCATTGCTTCCTGCACGCTCCCGGAAGCAAGCATTCCCCAGCCTGTAGCTTTGGTTGCCATAACATCTGTATGGTCCCCAAATATAGACAGTGCCTGACATGCGACAGCTCGGGCAGCTATGTGAAATACTGTTGAACATAACTCCCCTGCAATCTTATACATATTCGGAATCATAAGAAGCAGGCCCTGGGATGCTGTAAATGTTGTAGTAAGCGCGCCTGTGGTAAGTGCGCCGTGAACTGCTCCGGATGCTCCTCCCTCTGATTGTAGTTCTGCAACTACGGGGACCGTTCCCCAGATATTTTTCTCTCCTTTTGCAGATTTCGCATCGGCAATTTCACCCATTGCAGAAGAAGGAGTAATTGGATATATTGCAATTACTTCATTAGTTGCATGCGCTACATGCGCTACAGCGCTGTTTCCATCATAAGGAACCATCTTGCGAACCATAATAAAACCTCCTTAGTTTGCTCCTAGCAATATGTATTTTTTTCGTTCCGAAATACTATCATAAAATTAGGGAAAAGGAAATGAGATTTGACAAAAAATGGAATTTACGTATCATAACGGACGTGGAAAAAGCTCAAAAAACAGTAGTAAGCAAGACTAAACAAATTGCAGAACAACTGGAAAAAACAAAAATCTCCCTCGACAAAAAAGTAAAGCAGCTAAAGCTTCTGCATAAGATCAGTGAAACACTTACTCTTCAATTAGATATACAAAAGTTACTGGCGTCTGTTATTAAGTTAATCTCCCAAAAAACTTTAACGGAAAAAATCTCTGTTATGCTTATTGATAAAAAAACAAAGCAGCTACGAATAAAGGCTGCAAAGGGCGTAACAAAAACAAAGATTAAAACTGTTAAATTTAAAATTGGAGAAGGCGTTGCCGGTTGGGTCGCAAAAGAAGGGAAACCAGTTCTTATAAAGAATACCCTCAAAGATCATAGGTTTAGAAGAATTATTGAAAAGAAAGAAAAAAGACAGCTTATATGTACGCCTATGAAAGTCAGAGGACAAACAATAGGCATAATAAGCGTTGAAGAAAAGGTTGGAGGGCTTGCTTTTACGAAAGACGATCTGACAATACTTGCCACTATAGCTTATGAAGCTGCTGTAGCCGTAAGTAATGCTCTTCTTTTTGATGAACTTCAGCAAAGTTATTTTAATACAATAACAGCTTTAGTTAAAGCAATGGAAGCAAAAGAGCCATATACACAAGGTCATTCAGACAGAGTTAGCAAGTACGCTCTTGCTATAGCCAGTGAAATAAATTTATCCAATGAAAAGGTGGAGTTGATAAAGCGGTTTGGCGTTTTACACGATATTGGGAAGATGGGGATTCCGATAAGAATGTTAAATAAGCCAGCCAGTCTGTCTAAAAAAGAATGGAAAAATGTTAGAGGTCATCCGCGTATTGGAGCAACAATAATTGAAACCATAGATTTTATGAAATTAGCAAAACCAATTATTCTGAGCCATCATGAACGATATGATGGAAAAGGATATCCAATGAAGCTGCAGGATAAGAAGATCCCATTACTTGCTAGAATATTCAGCATTGCAGATGCGTATGACGCAATGTTATCTAATAGGCCTTACAGAAAAGCATTTAATAAAGAATATGCTTTAGCTGAATTAGCGCGGTGCGCCGGAACGCAATTTGATCCTCGCATTGTCAAGGCGGCAGTTAAGGCTTTTAAAAAGCTAGATGGATGATGCACTATTATGCTAAGAAATCCTGTAGTAGCCGGTCAATTCTATCCTGCCTCGAAAAAGCAGCTCATTTGCGAAATAGAAAAACATATTGATAGGGAAGCATCAAAAGAAAAAATATTAGGTATCGTCTCGCCCCATGCAGGTTATATGTGTTCAGGGGAAACCGCAGCGCTCACACTGTCAAAAGCAGAGCTGCCGAATAACATAATTATTCTGGGTCCCAATCATACCGGAGCCGGCGCAGGATTTTCTATCATGGCTCACGGCACATGGAAGACACCCATGGGTAACGTCAATATTAATGAAAAACTTGCAGAAATAATACTGAGCAAAACCAGTTTGATAAAAGAGGATGAAGAGGCGCATACATACGAACATTCAATAGAGGTTCAGCTTCCTATTATTCAATATCTTAAGAGTGATTTTAGATTTGTTCCAATTGCGATTTCATATGCGGATATTGAACAGTATCAGGAGATTGGGCACGCTATTGCCGGCGCAATAGAGGATTTTAAGGAGGAAGTGCTTATTATAGCCAGTTCCGACATGACACATTATGAATCAGCTGAAACCGCAAAAACCAAAGATAATTTGGCTATTGAGTCTATATTGAAATTAGACGAGGCAGAACTTTTTAGCAAGGTTCACAAATATAATATTTCTATGTGCGGCTGTGGATCAGTATGCATTATGCTTACAGCGTGTAAAAAACTGGGCGCAAAGGATGCAGAATTGGTAAAATATACTAATAGCGGAGAAGTGACAGGAGATTTTGATCAGGTAGTCGGGTATGCAGGGATACTTATAAAATGAAATATCCTATACGCATTTTCTATATCATAACAGAGTTAGACATTGGCGGTGCAGAAAGCATGCTCTTTGAACTGGTACAGCGCATTGATAGAAACAAGTTCATTCCGGAGGTCGGCTGTTTAAAAGGAGAAGGCATTGTCGGGAAGAAACTGGAAGCTCTTGGAATAAAGGTAAGATATTTTCATATTGAGAAGTTATGGCATATATATAAACTCGCGAGCATCGTTTTCTTTCTGAGGCAGGGACGCTTTAATATTCTTCATTCCTATCTTTTTCACGCAAATATCATAGGAAGGATTTGCGGGAAACTCGCTGGTATCCCTGTCATTCTTTCATCAATTCGCGTGTGTGAAAAAGAAAAGTTGTATCATCTATGGATGGATAGAATCACAAATTGGATGGTAAATCTTGAGATATGCGTATCAAAAGAAGTCAAAAATTTTACAATAGAAAACGCTAACATATCTGAGCATAAGCTTGAAGTTATTGAGAACGGAGTTTCTGATACATTCTTTAGTACAATCTCATCAGACAGGCTGGAGCTAAATAACTCACTCGTCATTGGCGCTGTTGCTCGATTATCTGAACAGAAGGGAATAAAATATCTTTTGCATGCGGCTAAAAGAGCAATTAAACAATTCCCAAATATTACGTTTATCATTGCAGGCAGTGGTCCTCTGGCGTTTCAATTAAAAGAATTATCAATTAAGCTTGGCATCTCAGACAAAGTTAAGTTTCTTGGTTTTAGAAATGATATTCCAAAAATATTATCAGGTATAGATATTTTTGTTTTACCTTCTTTGTGGGAAGGAATGCCGAATGTTGTCTTGGAAGCTATGTCCGCTGGAAAACCAGTTATTGCAACCGATGCAGGAGGATCAAAAGATATTATAGACAACGGCATCAATGGTGTGCTAGTGGAATCCGGAAATTCAGAAGCGCTTGCTGAAGCTATTTTAAAGCTTTTAAAAGATCCTGCGCAAAGGCAAAGACTAGGAGAATCTGCAAGGGAGAAAATTAAAGAGAAATTTCCTATTGATAAAATGGTTTCCAAAACAGAACAAGTTTATACTAAATTTTTAAATTTATAATCTTGACATAAACGAATATTTATAGCTATACTTATACAAAATTCCTCGGTAGCTCAATTGGTGGAGCACTTGACTGTTAATCAGGGGGTTGCTGGTTCGAGTCCAGCCCGAGGAGCCAGTTTATAAGCTCGAACTCAAATTAAAGATACTACATAAGCCCTGATTACACATCAATAATCAGGGCTTTTCTAACTCTTTCAAAGTCCGTAACCATCAGGATTTGGCAAATCACGGAAGAAGCCTAACCATCTGCACGCGATTACAATAAGACCACTGACAACCGCACGATAACCAAGAAGAATATCTCAAGATATGCGATAACCTTCAAAATAACTGATTTACTGTCGAAATAATATAATGGCATGAGTCCGAAATTTATAGATTCATGTCATGCTTTTTTACTTTTGGTTTAAAAAAATAAAATATATTTTTTATTAAAAATTCCTCTGTAATTTATTAATAGCAAAAGAGTTACGCAAATATATTGTAAATAAATTAGTTAGAATAATTGCCATGGTGGTGTTCGTTTTGCCTTCTACTTGCATAATATAGTATAGGGGGTGGTATGAGTTGAATAAGATTTGTAGAAAAAACGATAAAAAAAACTGGTATATCAACCGCCAGGATTTTAAAGTATTGAGAAATTTTTAATTTTGAAAATGGTTGTAAGAGTAAACAATAATTATTAAGGAGGAACTATGAGTCATTATTATTTGGAAAAACGGAATTGTTATTGGACAATTGTGCGTGAAACACCTTCAAGTTCAAAACTAGTTGCAGTTAGTGAAGAAAAGAAAAAGTTCTATATAGATATTCACTTCACCAGCTCTGTTTCAGTAACAGTAAATATCTTACTGGAGGGTTCAAAAGACGAATTATGTAATAAGATGTTTCTTAATCCTATTATGGAGGACATTGAGCAAATAGTGTTAAAACATGGTAATTATAGGGTTATTGACTACACCATGGGGGCTTCTTCAAGAGTATTTAACGGCAACTATTCTATTAACAAGCTTAAAAGGGATTCGTGAACAGATTGGAAATAAGAGATTAAGGAAAGTTATTGGTGAAGTTACGAGAAATATTGAGGCAGGAGTAGACTTACCTTTGCCAACGATGATACTTTATAAACTTGGTATAATGGTAAAAAAATATTGGTGGCTCATAATACTGGGAATTATTTCAATTATCCTTGGAATAAGGATATATGTGAAGACGGGTAGGGGAAAGCTGCAGTTTGATAAATTCAAACTTAAACTTCCGGTTATTGGTTCTCTGACACGTAAGTTAGCTATATCAAGATTCGCTCGAACGTTAGCTACAATGATAGAAAGCGGAGTTCCTATATTACAGTGTTTGGATA
>CAZMXO010000009.1:0-17789 GCA_964570265.1 uncultured bacterium | reverse complement strand
ATTGTCCGGGTTATGGTTCTGCGGCAAAATTTGTTGCAATGGCAATAATGGGTGACAATCTTGATAACGGGGCTATCCCGGGAATTAAGGTTAACATCATTATGGGAAGACACGCAGGATTTTTAACTGCCGCTTCCGCTCTCGGAAGACAGCATGAGAATGACGGTCCTCATCTGATTTATGTCCCTGAAATTCCATTTTCAAAGAAGAAATTCATACAGGATGTTAAAGATGTTTACAACAGACTGGGACGATGTCAGATAGCAGTTTCCGAAGGTATAAGTGATGAGGAAGGCAACTCCATTTTTCAATCAGGAGTTAAAGATGCTCATGGGAATGTGCAATTAAGCGGCTCTGGAGGTCTTGGAGATATGCTGATAGATATCATTAAACAAAATATTCCTGGCAAGCTTAGAGCAAGAGCCGATACATTTGGTTATTTGCAGAGATGTTTTCCCGGCATTGTTTCCGAAGTAGATGCAGAAGAAGCAAGACGTGTTGGAGAATTTGCAGTAAAGAATGCTGTGGAAACCAATCTTAAAAACGGAAGTGTTGCAATAAAAGCAACCGGGCTTTTCATAACACCTCTTCATTCTGTTGCCAAAAATACAAGAAGTATGCCCAGAGACTACATGAATGAGAAAGGCAACAATGTAACGGAAAAGTTTCTTTCATATGCAAGACCTTTAGTAGGCAAATTACCTGAAATTGGAAAATTAAAAAGATAGATGAAATCAACCACTATATTTGCAATATTTTTTCTATTTTCCTCTTTTACGTGTTCTTATTCTCAATCAAACACAGAGCTTTTTAAGCTATCGGATACAAATAGAGAAAAGGCTGAGAAACACTTCATCCTTGCAGAAAAACACGTTGATAATAAAGAAATTAAAAAAGCTGTCAAACGCTACAAACTTGCTGTTAAATATAACCCTGTGTATGTGGAAGCTTATTATAAGCTGGGAAAAGTATATGATGAACAGAATAAACCGGACAAAGCTATATCTCAGTACGCGCTTGCTATCAAATATAATCCCAAATATATCAAGGTTTATGATTGTTTAACGGATGTTTATAAAAAGCTTGGACGACTTGAAGAAATGGCAAAGCATTACAAACTTGCCATTGTCTATGACCCAAAATATACTTGGGCATATTTTAATCTCGCCAGACTATATTTTGATATAAATAATACTCCGGGTGCTATAAAAAACCTAAAGCTCGCCATCAAGAATGATCCTCAATATTCCGATAGTTACAACAATCTTGGAGTTATTTATTGGAAACAGGGTAGATTAGAAAAAGCAGAAGATCAATATAAACTCGCTGTAAAGCATGATCCTAAACATGTTATTGCTTACAATAACTTAGGTGCTGTATATCTGCGGGAAGATAAGTTAGTACAAGCTGAGGAGCAATTAAAACTTGCTATAAAATACGATCCGGAATTTTATTCTGCTTATTACAATCTTGGACTGGTTTATTCAAAACAGGCAAAACCGGAACAAGCTGTGGCTCAAATGAAATTCGCTATCAAAAACAATCCCAACTTATCAGATGCCTTCAATAATAATGGTATCGCTTATTACCAAAGACAATGGAGAAACTAGAGAATGAGGAGGGCATAAAATTGGGTTTAGGTATAGTAGAGAAAGTTATAAAAGAACATCTTTTAAAAGGGAATCCGGTTGTTGGAGAGGAGATCATAATAAAAATAGATCAAACTCTTACACAGGACGCCACAGGAACAATGGCTTATCTTCAATTTGAATCACTTGGAATCCCAAAAATAAAAACAGAACTATCTGTTAGTTATGTTGATCATAATACGATACAAGCCGGTTTTGAGAATGCCGATGACCATTATTACCTTCAAACTGCTGCCAGTAAGTATGGAGCTTATTTTTCCAGAGCAGGAAATGGAATATGCCATCAGGTGCATCTGGAAAGATTTGCAGAGCCTGGCAAAACACTTCTTGGTTCTGATTCCCACACTCCGACAGCCGGAGGCATGGGAACGCTCGCTATCGGAGCAGGCGGATTGGATGTGGCCGTGGCAATGGGAACATGCGAATATACACTGCGTTATCCTAAAATCATACGTATTAATCTGGAAGGTAAATTAAATCCATGGGTAAGCGCAAAGGATATTATACTGAAAATTTTAAAAATGTTTGGCACCAAAGGAAATGTTGGGACAATAATAGAATATGGGGGTAGCGGACTTAAGAGTTTAGATGTTCCTGAAAGAGCGACCATAACTAATATGGGGGCTGAACTTGGTATTACTACTTCAATGTTTCCTAGCGACCTTCTTACAAAAAGATTTCTTGAAGCTGAGAATAGAGAAAGTGTATGGAAAGAATTAAAAGCGGACTCGAACGCTAAGTATGAAAAGGTAATAAACATTAATCTTGCTGAGATTGAACCAATGCTGGCATGTCCTCATAGTCCGGGCAATGTTGCAGCTGTAAGAGAACTGGTTGGTAAGAAAGCAGATCAAGTAATCATTGGCAGCTGCACCAACTCTTCGTACAATGACATTAAGACAACTGCTCACATAGTCAAAGGACATCAAGTCCCACAAAATATAAGTTTTGTGATTTCCCCCGGTTCAAGGCAGGTATTAAAAATGATAACAGATGACGGCAGCCTTTCCACATTGATTGATGCAGGCGCCAGAATTGCAGAATGCACTTGTGGATTTTGTATTGGGAACAGCCACGCTCCAGCCACAGGAACAGTGAGCATCAGAACCAACAATAGAAACTTTAAGGGTCGTTGTGGCACTCAATCTGCTTCTGTTTATCTGTCAAGTCCTGAAACAGCTGCTGCATGTGCACTAACTGGAGTGATCACTGATCCGCGCAATCTTAAACTTGTTTTTCAATCTTTTGCTCTGCCGAAGAAATTTCACGTAGATGATACTATGATCATTCCACCGACACCTGATGGGGGAAAAATAAAGATATGTAAAGGACCTAATATTGGAGAGCCTCCAAAAAATGAACCTCTATCTAAAAACATCAATGGCAGGATTGCAATAAAAGTAGGAGATGAAATTACTACTGATCACATAATGCCTGCAGGGTCAAGATTGAAATATCGCTCTAATATTAAAAAATACTCTCAATTTGTTTTTGAAGGGATTGATCCGTCTTTCCCTAACCGATGTAAGGACAACAAATCAGATGGTTATAGTAATATTATTGTGGCCGGACTGAGTTACGGACAGGGTTCAAGCCGCGAGCATGCAGCTATGTGCCCAATGTATCTGGGAGTAAAAGCCGTTATTGCGAAATCCATAGAACGAATCCATAGAACGAATCTAATAAATTTTGGCATCTTGCCTCTTATTTTTATAAAATCCGATGATTATCAGCATCTAAATGCAGGAGATATTGTGGAAATCAGGGGCGTGGAGGAAACAATAACAAAAAATACGAAACTGGTTTTAAAAAACAAAACAAGGAATGTTGATATTGAGTTGAAATATGATTTTACTAAAAAGGAAAAACAGATAATAGCGGCAGGAGGATTGCTGAACTATATAAAAGGAAGGGGCAAATAATAATGGACAACCAAATCAAAATGCAAGATGGGCAACTATGTGTGCCTGATAAACCAATTATTCCTTTCATTGAGGGAGACGGAATTGGTCCTGATATTTGGAGAGCTTCGGTAAGAGTATTTAATGCTGCGGTTGATGTGGCATATAAAGGTAAAAGAAAGATTGTATGGAAAGAAATATTTGCCGGGGAAAAAGCATATAAAGGAACAAAGGAGTGGCTGCCTGAAGAAACAATTAGTGCTTTTAGAAAATATCTGGTGGGAATAAAAGGACCTTTAACAACACCCGTTGGCGGCGGCTTCAGAAGTCTAAATGTAACTCTTAGAAAATTGTTGGATCTGTATGTTTGCCTGCGACCTGTAAAATGGTTTGAAGGTGTCCCAAGCCCGGTAAAGCATCCGGAACAGGTTGATGTTATTATCTTTCGAGAAAATACTGAAGATGTCTATGCAGGTCTGGAACTACAAGCATATTCAGAAGACGTAAAGAAGCTTATCAGCTTTTGCAAAGATTCTTTTGGATGGCAAATTAGAGAAGACTCCGGCATAGGCCTGAAACCCATAAGTGAGACTGGAAGTAAGCGATTAATAAGAGCAGCAATAAAGTACGCAATAGAGAATAAAAGAAAAAGCGTAACTCTTGTTCATAAAGGAAATATTCAGAAATACACAGAGGGTGCTTTTAGAAATTGGGGATATGAACTGGCAAAGAATGAATTCCCCGAAGAAGTTATATCATGGAATGAATGTAAAGGAATCGTTCCTCATGGAAAAGTTTTAATAAAGGATGCTATTGCAGATATGTTTCTTCAGCAAATATTAACAAGAACAGATGAATTTGATGTTGTAGCAACAATGAATCTCAACGGGGATTATATTTCAGATGCGATAGCTGCACAGGCAGGAGGGATTGGAATAGCACCTGGTGGAAATATTAACTATGATACCGGTCATGCAATATTTGAAGCAACTCACGGCACAGCGCCAAAATATGCAAACATGGACAAGGTAAATCCCGGCTCATTGATATTGTCAGGAGAGATGATGCTTAGATATATTGGATGGGAGAAGGCTGCAGATCTTATTGCTAAAGGAATAAGTAAAGCAATCTTAAGCAAAAAAGTTACATATGATTTTGAAAGATTGATGAATGGAGCAAATCTTCTTAAATGCTCTGAGTTTGGAGATGAAGTTATAAAGAACATGTCAGAATAGCTAATATGACTAAAGACATTAACAATATTTCTCCAGTGGTGAATTTTGCAGGAAAAACCAGTTCTCCATCAGGATTTGTTGAAAAACCTAAAAAATGTCAGGCTTGCCCTGACCATGATCTTCATTTTGTTGCATCAGGCAAAGGTGTGTTGATTGTAGATAATACTGAATATCATCTAGAAAAAGGGGATGTATTCCTCGTATATCCTGGGGAAAATTTCAGGATATATACAAAGGGGCATGAAGACTTTGTCCGCTACTACATACATTTTAATTTCTATAATACAAATAAATTGAGAAAGAAAACACCTCTACTGAAGAACAATCAAATATGGCCTCGTATTGTTCACCTAAAAGCAGATATTGAAGTAAGAACAACCTGTTCTGCTATTGTTTATCACATACGCAATAACTCAACAACTTCTTCAATCATTACAAGTGGGGAGTTAAAAGCTTTATTAGGACTCATTTTAAATGCTTATTTAAACACAAAAGACTCATTTCAATTCCGAAGGATAAAAAGTTACAAAAATATAATCAAAGCAGAAAAATTTATACGAGTCAATTATCAAAAAGATATAACCCTGCAAGATATGGCTAGAGAAGCAAATTTAAGTGAAACATATTTTGGTAATATTTTTAAGAAAATCATAGGTAAGTCCCCTATTGATTATCTTACCAGTACAAGAATCAACAATGCAAAGCGACTGCTTATTGAAACAGATCATAACATCTCTAAAATCTCTTCTTTTGTTGGATATGAGGATTCCCATTATTTCAGCTACATATTCAAGCAAAAAGAAGGCATTAGTCCATCCGAATTTTTGACTTCTCTCTCCGAAACATTATAACTATAGTGAAAAATCAAACAAAAAAGTGATATGTTCTAAAGACAACTGTTTGTTATTATGCTAAAATTTTTTGCATGACATCTAGAGAACGTGTTTTAAAGACACTCAGTCATTCCGAACCCGATAAAATTCCTTATGATTTGTCAGCAACAACAGTAACCGCAATAACAAAAACCGCCTTTATAAATGCGATGAAATTGCGAAATCTTTCTTGCAATTTCACAATGCATGATGATATACAACAGGTTGTTATTCCATCAAAACAAGTTCTTGATTATTTAGAAGTGGATACTGTAAGACTGGGTCCTGCGCGTGTCTATAATCTCGAAGAAAAAGCAATCAGAAAGGGTAAAACAATAAGCTATCCGGATGAATGGGGTATAACATGGAATATGAATACAGAGTCAGATTTTTATTTTAACGAAAACACTGCATATCCTCTTCAGGACGCAAAAACCGTTGAGGATTTAAAATTATATAATTTCCCAAATCCTGATAAGACAGTTGACTTTGATATATTAAGAAAAGAATTTTGTGTTATTCCTGATGATAAGGCGCTTGTAGTTGATCGAAATTGTGCCGGATTATTTGAAATGGCGTTTAGAATAAGAGGCTACGAAAATTTTTATATGGACCTGGCTGTATCTCGCAAAATGGCTGAGTACTTGATTGATAAAATACTGGAAATAAAAATGCAATACTGGGATAGAGTTCTTTCATTTGCAGGTAAACGAGCAGATGTTGTTGCTGAATGCGACGATCTTGGAACACAGCAAAGCTTATTGGTATCACCCGATATGTACAGACAGATTCTCAAGCCAAGACAAAAGAAACTGTTGTCTTTTATTAAATCAAAGGCTCCGCAGGCGAAAATCTTTTTTCATAGTTGCGGCGCAATATCAGAAATAATCCCTGACCTCATTGAAGTAGGAGTAGACATATTAAATCCCGTTCAAACTAACGCTTCCGGTATGAATGCAGAAAGACTAAAAAAAGAATTTTCGAAAAACATTTGTTTTTGGGGAGGAGGAGTTAATACTCAGGAGACTTTGCCTCATGGAACACCACAGCAGGTTAGAGATGATGTAAAAAAATCCGTTGACATACTTGCTAAAGACGGAGGATATGTATTTTCTGCTATTCATAATATTCAAGCGGATGTTCCTGCAGAAAATTTCTGGGCAATGTGGGAAGAGTTTCAAAAAATAAGATAAAAACAAAAAAACAGGAGGTTAAAAAGATGGAGATAATAAGGTTCGGTGTAATCGGAACGGAGAATTCGCATGTAAATCAGGCATGCAAGCGATTCAATGTTGATAAAACTATGCAAGGAGGTTTTGTAGAGGCTTTGTATCCCGGAGAAGGAGATACTTTAGAGCATGTCAGGCAGGTTCAAGAGGAAGGGAAGGTTCCCTTCCTTGTTGATAAACCGGAGGATATGCTGGGAAAAGTTGATGCAGTTATCATTATGAACCGACATGCTAAATATCATGCGAAATATGCAAAGCTATTTCTAAAGAATAAAATTCCAACACTTGTTGATAAACCCCTAACATGCGACTTAGAAGAGGCAAAAGAGCTTATAGAACTCAGCCATAAAACCAATACATGGTTTTCGTCTTCCTCTACTGTCTGGAAAACATCAAGTTTTCAGAATTTCTTTAAACAGGCTAAGGATGAATTAGGCTCTATTCATTCGGGAATGGTGGGAGGACCTTTTGATTTTGAAAGTGAATTTGGCGGAGTATTCTTCTATGGAATTCATACTGTTGAAATGCTTCTTAATGGGTTTGGATATGATGTCAAGACCGTCTCGGCAAAACTACATGGCAAAAACTGTTTTGTGACAACAACACTAAAAAGCGGCAAACTGGTTTCTCTCCATCTTATAGGAGAAGGCGGTGGTAAGTTTCAGGTTCTTCTTCATTGTAAAAAAGGGAGCAGATATCTACAAGTAGATATGTCTGATGGATACGATATGGGCTTTAAGATGTTAGTTGAAGGGATAAAAACCAATGTAAGACCTTTGACTGATGAGCAGCTACTCATGCCTGTTAAGGTGTTACTTGCAATTGATAAATCAGTAAGAACAAACAAAGAAATAGAAATAATATAAGGAAAAAACACATGGCTAAGAAGAACAAAAAAATCAATGTTGGGGTTGCAGGACTTGGGAAAAGCGGATGGGGAATCCATATCTGTATGCTTAGAAAAGTATTGAATAAATATAATATTGTGGCAGTTTCTGATCCAGATAAAAAGAGACAAAAAGAAGCCGCCGACGAATTTAATTGCAAAACATATTTTAAATTTGGCGACTTAATAAAAGACACTGATGTTGAGCTTGTGATTGTTGCGACTCCTTCACATCTGCATGCAAGCTGTAGCATCAAGGCATTAAAAGCAGGAAAATATGTTGTGTGCGAGAAACCAATGGCTACTAGTTTAGCTGACGCAGATAAAATGCTCAAAGTTGCAAAAAAGACGGGTATGATACTGGCCCCTTTCCAAAATAGGCGTTATACACCTGATTTCCTAAAGATTAAGAAGATTATTGATTCAGGAAAGTTGGGTCGCATAGTAATGATTAAACAAACATGGCATGGATTCTCAAGACGATGGGACTGGCAAACCTTAAAAGAATTTGGCGGAGGAACACTTAATAATACTGCTCCTCATGCGATAGATGTATTATTGCAGTTGTTCGGGGAGAAAGACCCTGAGGAAATATTCTGTCATCTGGAACGAACATTAACACTTGGCGATGCTGATGACCATGTAAAAATTATATTGAAAGCAAAAGGACAGCCAATGATTGACCTTGAATTGACAAGCGCATGTGCATATCCTCAGGAGCATTGGCTTATAATGGGAACACAGGGTTCTTTAGCTGGAGGAGCAAAGGAGCTTCGCTGGAAATACTTTGACCCTAAAAAACTTCAAAAGAGAAAAGTAGAGACAAAACCTGATCCAAACCGAGCATATAACAAAGAAGACATCCCATGGAAAGAGGAAAAATGGAAAGCTTCCGGCTCTACATCAAGAGACCCTGACTTTTATAATGATGTTTATAAGACCATTCGCAATGGTAAACCGCTGTATATAACACCGGAAAGTGTCAGAAGACAAATTGCACTAATACAGAAATGCCACAAAATATGTCCTGTATAATACATAAATAATAATAGGAGAATAACAATGAAAAAATCACTTTGTCACTATAGCTATCACAGAAGAATTAAAGAAGAAAGATGGGACCTGAGAAAATTTGTTGTTGAAGCTGAAAAACTTGGCATTGAAGCCATAGATTTTCATGTAAGATATTTGCCTGAATATAAAGAAGCCGTAAAACAGATAAATACCCTTATGTCAAAGACAACGCTTGAACTTTCAGGTCTTTCCATGTCTAACAGTTTTAATAAGGAAGAAGATGAATTTAATGAGGAGGTGGGAAAAGTCAAAAGATGGCTGGACGTTGCAGGCGATATAGGCGCTCCTGTCTCAAGAATCTTTGGAGGAAGCATTAGCGACAGAAGTAATAAAGAAGAGCTTAAAAAAGCGCTTGATAAGGTTATAAAAGGGATTGAACTGGTTCTTCCGTCTGCTGAGAAAAACAATGTTATATTGGCTTTGGAAAATCATGGCGGACTCCCCTGCACAGCAGAAGAACAGGTAGAAGTTATAGAAAAAATAAATTCCCCGTTCTTGAAAGCTACGATTGATGTTGGTAACTATATGCAGTGCGGTCAGGCAGGATATGAAGGAACAAAGATTGCTGCTCCATACTGTAGGTATGTGCATTTTAAAGATTTTAAAAAGGATCCAACTCATAAAAGAGGACTTCGTCCAACTGTTGTCGGAAAAGGTGAGGTAGATCATGCTAAATGTCTTCAATATGTCAAAAATGCAGGATTTGATGGGTTTGTTGCGCTTGAATATGAGGGAGATGAAGACGAGAAAACAGGTGTTCTTGCTAGTATAGAATTTATGAAATCCGTTATGAAAGATTATTAAGAGGTGATTGACAATCTATTTTACATGCCCCATATCTTTTGGAGAATAATGGGATAAATATTAAGAAACTTATCTCCGTATAATATGGATAAAATTGCTCCAAGGACAATATATGGACCAAATGGTATCGCAGTTCCTCTTCTACGATTCAACTGATAAATCAAACTTTTAGCGGGAATTATGAAATAAAGTTGCATTTTTGTGAGTCCCCTACTCTTTCTTTTTATTTTCTTAAGTGTTGCGCTTACTCTTTCTATAGCTATTAGAATTATAAGACTTACACCAAAAAATGCGCCAGCAAGAAATGATATAAAAAGAGTCATTAAAGTATATTGCCATCCAATAAATGCTCCTATCATTGCTATTAACTTGATGTCCCCTCCCCCCATTGCTTCCTTTTTAAAAATAAACCAGCCGAAAAGGGCAACACATATAAGACTTAATCCTCCAAATAAAGCCCCTCCCAATGATCTCAGTAAAGCCTCAAGATTTGATGCCGAATTCATTAATGGAGGATAAAGGAAACTTATTAAAAGCCCGAACGCAATTCCAAAAAGAGAAAAGAAATCAGGAATGAGCATCCACTCAATATCTATAAAAGAAACAACTATGAATATTGTAAAAAGTAACGAATATATAAAGAACTTTATACTAACACCGAATTTAAAATACAGTAACAGTAACAACACTCCCGTGAGAAGCTCAACAATAAAATACTGTGCAGATATTTTCTCTTTACAAAACCTGCACTTGCCTCTAAGCAGGACATAGCTTACTAAGGGAATATTATCGAACCATTTTATACCATTACCGCATTTTGGACACGAAGACGGAGGCGATACTATAGACTTTTGCCTTGGAATTCGACAAATACATACATTTAAAAAGCTACCTATACATAAGCCAAATATTAAAACAAAAAAACCTATCAATTCTTATCTTCAGTTTTCGTTTCTTCTTTTTCTTTCTTACTGTCAGGTTCTTTCGTGCTTAAACCTATTTTTCTTCCCTGTAAATCAATTTTAATTATTCTAGCAGTAATTTTCATGCCAATCTTGTATTTCTTCTCTATATCTTCCCCTTCAGGCAGTTCCGAAACGTGAATCAAACCTTCTACTCCTTGCTCAAGCTCAACAAAAATGCCAAACTTAGTTATCTTTATTACTTTACACTCTACATCCATATCGTCTTTATATTTATCGGATAACTTTTCCCATGGATCAGACGTAAGCTGTTTTACTCCTAGAGATATTTTCTTATTGTCAGAATCTATAGATATCACAACAACTTCTATCTCATCACCTTTTTTAAACATTTTTGATGGATCATTTACTCTCATGGACCATGACAAATCTGAAACGTGTACCAGCCCATCTACTCCTTCTTCAATTTCAACAAACACGCCATAATCAGTTATATTTCTAACTATGCCCTTAACCTTTAAACCGATAGGATATTTTTCTTCTACTTTTTCCCATGGATTTATTTCCAATTGTTTCATACCTAAAGAGATTTTTCCTTCTCCTTTCTCAAGACTTAAAATAATAGTTTCCACTACATCTCCTATTTTTACAACCTCAGAAGGATGCATAATCTTTTTGGTCCATGACATCTGAGATATATGCATTAAGCCCTCTATTCCTTCTTCTAATTCAACAAAAGCTCCATAAGCAGTAATATTTACTACTTTTCCCTTAACCTTTAAACCGATAGGATATTTTTCATCTATAGCTAACCATGGATTGGGAGTTTTCTGCTTTAGACCAAGAGACACCCTGTTCTTTTCTTTATCAATTGATAGAATCATAACTTCTATCTCCTGCCCAAGAGAAAGCACGTCCGAAGGATGCGATATACGCCCCCATGATATATCTGTTATATGAAGCAAGCCATCAATTCCTCCCAGGTCAACAAAGGCTCCAAAATCTGTTATATTTTTAATAAATCCTTTTCTAATCTGTCCTTCCTTTAGCTCTTCAAAAAGTTTTTCCCTATCCTTTGCTTGTGTCTTCTGAAATAATGCTTTACGAGAAAGCACAACATTTCTGCGTATTTTGTTCAATTTTATAATCTTAAACTCTAAATCTTTACTAACCATATTTTCGAAATCAGCAATTATCTTGATGTCTGACTGTGAAGTAGGTAAGAATCCCTCAACTCCGATATCCACGGAAAATCCACCTTTTATCCTTCTTATTAGTTTGCCTTTAACACTTTTCTCTTCCGAAAACGCTGCTACGATATCGTTCCAAAACTTCATTTGACCAGCTTTTTCTTTTGATAAGACTACCGAGCCTGACTCATTTTCGATTTTTTCAAGCAAAACTTCGGTTTCGTCTCCAACCTTTAGCTTAGATGCGTCTTTAAATTCATCAATGGGGATCACTCCTTCAGACTTATATCCTATATCTACTACTACTTCATTTCGTCCAATTTCAATAATCTTACCCCTTATAACATCCCCTTTTTTAATATCTTTAAAACTCTGCTCGTATAACGCTTCTAAATCATCCATATCCTTTTGCATTAAACTAAAATCCTCCTTATTTTTCTCAGATTTTTTGAAATTCGTCTAGATAAAGTAACAGACTGTTTCATTATTAGCAAGTAATATTTTCCTTCAAACTATTTATAGATTCCATTACTTGAGTGCTTATTTTCTGATAGTAGAGACGTTGCATTGCAACGTCTCTACTATTTGGCATAATCGGCTTACCAAATACAACTCGTATTTTCTTTGGATATATCCATTTCCCATGTTTTGGAAAGGCATTTACTGCCCCATCTATATATACAGGCACAATTGGAACACCTGTCTTTAAAGCAAGCATGCCAACTCCTAACTTTCCCTGCCCTAGTTTTCCATCCGTGCTCCTTGTCCCTTCTGGAAATAGAATGATAACTTTTTTGGAGTGTAGGGATTTAATTAATTCTTTAAATGTAGAGATACTTACCTGCTCACGCCTTACCGGGATGGTATGCAAACTTCTGATCAGCAAGCCTAATATTGGAATATCAAACAAGCTTTGTTTTGTCAGGTAATAAGTTGGCCTGAATATTCCAACACCCACAATAACAGGATCCAGGAAACTGCTATGATTTGAAGCCACTAACACCCCCCCTTTTTTAGGAACATTATCAGCACCCTTTACTTCTAACCTAAAATAAATCTTACAAAAAATATAAAAAATTACTTTAGCTACTTTGTATATCATTTTATATAGGATATGACTGTTTCTGTTTCTTCTTCTAAACTCATTCCGGTTGAATCAATAACAATAGCATCCCTTGCTTTTCTTAAAGGCGCTATCTTCCTTGTTAAATCTTTTTTATCTCGTATTTTTATATCTTTTGAGAGTCCTGATTCCACAACTTGCCGGCCATTTTGTTCTAACTCTTTCCTGCGTCTTTTCACCCGCTCCTCAAAAGAAGCATCCAGATAAAACTTATAATCAGCATCAGGCAGTATAACCGTTGTGATATCTCGTCCCTCCATCACGACATTGCCTTTTTCTGCAATTTTTCTCTGCAGCTTCTTCATGCACTCTCTTACCCCTTCTGCTCTGGCAAGATAAAAGACATTATTTGTTACATCGGTCTCTCTTATTTTTTCTGTTACATCCTGTTCATCAAGTAAAACAACAGTCCCCTCTTCTTTATGAATTAACTCAATTTTCGTATTATGCGCAAGCTCCACCAACGCCGTCTCTTCTTCCAGATTAATGCTTTTTTCCATAGCCTTAAGCGTAAGCGCTCTGTACATAGCTCCTGTATCTATATATAAAAGACCCAACCTTTTTGCAACAATCTTCGAGACACTGCTTTTACCAGAACCTGCAGGTCCGTCAATGGCTATGATTATTTTATTTTTCAACTTCAATCGCCCCTTTAGGAGTTACTTCTTTTAATGTTTTTACAAAGTCAGGGAAAGATGTATTAATACAATCCGTATCAAATATCTTTGTTGTACCCTTTGCCATAAGTCCCATGATAATCCCGGTCATAGCTATTCGATGATCTCCAAGACTAGTACATTTTCCACCATATAGCTTTTGATCTCCTGGAATAACCAGTCTTTTAGAACTGCAATCGTCGAGCTTCATTCCAAAAGAGTGAAATAGATTACTAATTGCCATGAGCCTGTTGCTTTCTTTAACTTTTAATTCAGAGACTCCTTTGATTACAGTTTCTCCTTTAGCAACTGCTGCAGCAACTGCAATTATTGGAATTTCATCAATTATTCTTGGGATTTGATCAGGTTCAATCGTAATTCCCTTAAGTATGCTGCTTTTAACAAGAATATCTGCCCGAGGCTCTCCTGAAATTATTTTTTTGTTTTTTAATTCTATATCTGCTCCCATTCTTTTCATCACATCAATTATACCTGTCCGCGTAGGATTTACTCCTACATTCTTTATTGTAATTTCTGAACCTTCTAAGCATGAAACAGCTACAATAAAAAATGCGGCAGAAGAAATATCTCCGGGAACAACTATGTCTTTAATCTTTAATTGAGAATTGCCATCTATTGATACTTTGTATGACACTCTGTTCCTTTCTAATGTTTCTTCTTCTACATCAAGGTTCACTCCAAAATATTCAAGCATTCTTTCAGTATGGTCCCGTGATTTAGAAAATTCTAAAACTGAAGTTTTACCCTTTGCATATAACCCTGCTAAAAGAATTGCAGATTTCACCTGCGCACTTGCAACTAAAACTGATTTATATTCTATTCCTAAAAGCTCTCCTCCAGAAACAACAATAGGAGCACACTCACAATCATTTTTGACTGTACCTGTAATCTTGGCCTCCATGTCTCTTAACGGCTTTGTAACCCTTTGCATAGGTCTGTTACAAAGAGAATCATCACCAGTAATTCTTGAAGTAAACTTCTGACCTGCCAGTACCCCGAGCATAAGTCTCATTGTCGTTCCAGAGTTGCCGGCATATAAATCATCCTTTGGCTCTCTCAGTCCATAGAGACCATCCGAAGTTATTACTACCTCATTTCCCATTACAGTTATATCAACACCCAGTCGCCTGAAGATCTCAACTGTTCTCATGCAGTCTTCACTCATAAGAAACCCTGTTATTCTTGTTGTCCCTTTTGCCAGAGAGCCAAGAATGACAGCGCGATGAGAAATTGATTTATCTCCGGGAACACAAATAGTGCCGGATAATCTCTTTATTTGGTTTACTATTAATGGATGCATGAAACTATGCTTTACCCCAGAATACTTCTTATTGACTTTGCTTTTTTAAATTCTTTAATTAGTTTTTCTCTGTCAGATCCGTCTATTAATTTACACATCTTATCTAATTCTTTTTGGAATTTTGACAAAACACCTAAGATATTCTTTTTATTTGTTACACATATCTCCTGCCACATTTCAGGAGAACTTGAAGCAATTCTGGTCGTATCTCTGAACCCATTTCCAACAACAAGTTTCAAATCCCTGTCTATTGTGTCTGCTTTGCCCAGAGTATTAACAAGTGATACAGCCGCTATATGAGGCAGATGACTTGTGAGAGCAACCAGCTTATCATGCTGACTTGGTGAGCAAAATACAACATCTGCTCCCACTTTATTCCATAGCTCTTTAATTTTTAAAAGCGCATGTTTATTTGTTTTTGATGTTCTTGTAATCACACATACTGCTTCGGTAAACAATCTATGTGTTGCAACATCAATGCCCTGTCTTTCTAACCCGGCTATTGGATGCGCACCAACAAAATGTATTCCATCAGGCAGTATCCCCTGCATCTTCTTGCAAAACAATTCTTTTGTGCTTTCTACGTCGGTAACCACTGCATCTTTTTTTAAAAAAGGTGCTATTTTTTTTGCGACTTCAAGAGAAGAATTTATGTGCATTGACAGGATTATTAGATCTGCATCCTTAACCTCTGCTGTATAATCAGTTGTAACCTTATCAACTGCCCCTGCTGAAACAGCTTTTCTAAGTCTTCCAATATCTCTGCCAACACCAATAACCTCGTTAGCTAACCCGTTTTTTTTGATTGCCATGCCGATGGAACCGCCAAGAAGTCCAACTCCAAATATACAAATCTTATTGAATAATTTCTTTTTCATTTTTTTATTACTCTTCTTCCCACAATCTTTACTCTGCTATTTATAACCAAATCAATAGCCTCAGAATAAATCCTATGTTCTTCTTTAAGTATACGCTGAGATAGAGTTTCTTCAGTGTCATCCTCAAGCACAGGAACAACTACCTGTAGAACTATAGGCCCTGTATCACAACCTTCATCAACAAAATGCACTGTACATCCAGAGTATTTCACTCCATATTCCAGTGCTTTTCTCTGTACGCCCAATCCTGGAAAAGAAGGAAGAAGCGCAGGATGAATATTTAATATTTTATTTTTATATACACTTATCAGTGACGCAGGAATTATTTTCATAAATCCCGCAAGAATCACATATTCAACATTGCTTTGCTTCAAAGTCTTTCCTATTTCATCAAAAAAACCGTCTCGGTCTTTAAAATCTTTTGGATTAACAAAACAAGTTTTTATATTATACTTCCCTGCTCTCTCCAGAGCATATGCATCTCCTACCTCACTTATAACAACAGCTATTTCCGCATTCAATTTCTCTTTTTCAATATTATCAATAATAGACTGAAGATTAGATCCTCTGCCTGATACCAAAACCCCTAATTTCGCTTTATTAATCATAGCCCCTGATTATATCTCATGGACTATAATAAATCAAATAATGCCTAACCTTTTTTATGTATTTTTTATTGATGTTTTAAGAAATTTGGACTATGGTAATTTTAATGATTAAATTATTAAAGGAATAGTAAATATGTGGGCTTTTATCGGATGGATTGGAGCATTAATTGCAAGTTTTGTAACATATCTTTTCACAGCGAAGCATTATAAAAAGCAAAAATATTTTGAATTTAACCAAAAAAGATTAGATGAATTCTATGGTCCAATGGTCGGTATTTTAAAAAAAATTAAAGCAAATATAAAAACAAGGCAAAATGTTTATAAAGCAGAAAAGGAAGCATGGCAAGATATATGCAAAAACCCCCCTGCTCCTTCCGATAAAGACTATAAACCATTTAAGAAAAGTCATGAATATGAAGAAGAAAAGTTCAAAAATGAAGATATCCCCGCATATGATGAAATGTTAAGAATCTTTGAAGATAAAAAATCTTTAGCATATCCTTCAACTAAAAAATGGTTTAATAGATTTTCAGAATATGTAGATCACTGGCATAGACCACTTCCATGGCAAGTATTAGAAAAAATAGATATAAAGGAAAGCGAATTTGAAGAATTCTATACAGACCTTGAAAATCGAGCTGATAGCTTAGTAAAAAAGTTATCTGGAGAATAACGACGTTTAATAATTCATTACAGCTGACCACGTGCTTCGTAAGCAGTATCACCTTGACAGATGTTCTAGTTTCACTCCGCACTTGCCTTTAGAAATTTCTCCGAGCAAATAGGCTTTTTCTCCTATTTTAGAGAGAGAAGACATTACTTTGTCAGATTCTTTTTTGCTAACCACAAGTATCATCCCAATTCCCATATTAAAGACTTTGAACATTTCCTTTGTTTCAATATTTCCTTCTTTTTGAATTTGTTCAAATATATGTGGGACGTTCCAGCTTTTTGTATTTATATGAGCTTGGCAATCTTTTGGCAGAACCCTTGCAAGATTACCTTCAATGCCTCCGCCAGTTATATGCGCCATGCCTTTTATATCGTGTTTTTTCAAAAGCTTCATGATGGTCTTTACATAAATTCTGGTAGGCGTCAGAAGCTCTTTCTTTAACTGCGAATTAATTTTGTCAATATTAAACACCTTTCTTACTAAAGAAAAACCATTGCTGTGAAGCCCTGAAGATTGAAGTCCTATGATGAGATCGCCTGAAGTGATTTTTGCGCCGGTTATTATTTTATTCTTATCAACTATCCCTACAGTAAAGCCTGCAAGTTCATATTCGCCCGGCTTATAAAATCCGGGCATTTCTGCTGTTTCTCCGCCAATCAAAGCACACTCTGACTCCTTGCATCCCTTGACAATTCCTTCCACAACACTTGCCGCGCTTTTAACATTAAGACGTCCTGTAGCTAAATAATCAAGAAAGAATAAAGGCT
>CAZMXO010000008.1:0-20438 GCA_964570265.1 uncultured bacterium | reverse complement strand
CATGGTTCAGGACCATGTGGAGGCAACTCCTTGGGGGTTCGAATCCCCCCTTCGGTACTATTTTTCTAAAAGATGATAAGATTTATTTGTATTTTAACGGGTCAATGTCTTTCACTGGATCAATCATAGTCGCAAGTTTTTCCACGTCATTGTATTTAAAGACAATCTCGTTCTCTAAGCGATAGGCCTTAATCTTTTTGCTCTTGATAAGATATAATATTTCTGCCCTATCAAGCCTCAACATCTCCTGAACTTCTTTCCTTGTTAGATATTTTCTTATCATTTTCCCTTGTATATTAATACATAACTTCAAAAAACACAACCTGCACTGATATCATTAACGTTGCACAAGTTTCATTGCATACCAAAACGATGGCACTATTATTTATTTAATGCTCTCCACAAATCCACAAATGGCTTCTTCTCTTTCCTTATCATTTTCTATAAATTGCATGCCTATGTCGTAATCTTCTTCTTTCTGTAAGAGCCAGATTGCCTGACCATTTAATTCTAAATATTTTTGAGTATCTAGTGCAGGGATTCGCATATGGAATTTTGCCTTCTCTTTTATTCTGGGATATTCTATGCCTCTACGTTTCGGGATTTTTATACAAAGTCCGCCCAAACTTATGTCCTTTGTACAACCATAATATACAATTAAATGTTTCCCTAAATCATCTTGAAATCTCAGTTCAACATTAGCATTAACAGCATATCGTGAATGTATTCTTCTCTCTTTTACTGTCCAAGTTCCTGTTTCCATATTATGATTCTCCTTTTTTGCCTTACTCCCTCTTATTGCCTTCTTGGATAACAAATAAAGCTTTTAGGCAGAAACTCCCAAATTTTAAGAAATACTTATCAGTAATGGTAAAAAAATTTATATCATTACGATGAAGCCGTGAAGATAACCAATAGTATGTCTGCTTTTGCCTTTCCTGTGTTTATTATTTTATGTGCATTGAGTGAATGATAATAGACACTGTCCCCTTTTCTCATTATATACTCTTTATTGTTAAGTAATAGCTGTATCTCCCCTTTTAGGACTATCCCAAATTCCTCTCCTTCATGTGAATTGACACGCTCACCAGTTTCTCCACCTGGGGCAAGAGTAATAAGCAATGGTTCCATTTGTAAATTTAGCATCCCTGAGGCTAGCACCTGACAATGAGCCTTTGTATCATTCCACGAAAATCTCTTTCTTTTATCTTTTCTGATGAGTAAGAAATCTTTTTTCCCTTCATCTTCAAAAAACGAACTTACTTTTACTCCTAAAGAGGCACCAATCTTACGCAATGATCTAATTGATGGAGAAACAATGTTCCTTTCTAATTGAGAAAGGAAAGCATTGGATAATCCTGTTTTCTTGCCAAGTTCACGGAGAGTTAATTGTTTCTTTCGACGAGCTTTTTTTATTTTGCTTCCTAAATTTGATTCAGGCATTTTTTTATATCCATTGCTATGACGAATATTACTATACAATTTACTCTTTTGCAAGAAAACGTAACCTGCACTGATATCGTTAACGTTGCACAAGTTTCTTTGCATGCCAAAACGATGGCACATCCGAGTGCCATTCAGGAAGGATTATAGTTATGGCAATCTCTTCAAGATCAGAGAGAATCAGAACCAGCGTAGCGAGCCGAAATGGCCAGGCACTCCCACCTTAGATTGGGAATATTAATAGTCAACCGCCTCATCAATTAACATAACAGGGATACCTTCTTTTATCGGATAGTATTTCTTACAGGCGTCGCAAACAAGTTTATCCTCGCCTTCAAGCCTTATATCCCCTTTGCATTTTGGACACGCTAAGATGTCTAGAAGCTCCTTGTCTATTGCCATAATATTTTCTCCTTTTATTTGCTAAATAAATTCTTTTTCATAGACTTCTAATGTTTTTTTTGCAGTATTCTGCCAGTTGAATTTCTCTATTTGCTTTATGCCCATCTTTATCATATTTTTTCTCAACTTGTTATCGGAAATAACTTTTTCTATCGCTTCAGCCAAAGAATCTGCGTTACTCGGCTCTACGGTTATGCCCGCATTCCCGACAACTTCAGGCATTGAGGATATATTGGATGTCACAACAGGCACTCTGCTTGCCATTGCTTCTACAAGCGGCAATCCAAACCCTTCATAAAGAGATGGGAAAACAAATATATCACATATCTGGTAAAGAAACGGTAAATCCTCAAAATCTATATTCTGAAGAAAAACTACGTCCTCATTCACATTAAACCGCTCTGCATAAGTCTGCAGTTCTTCAACTCTCTCTTTTTTCCCTCCAACCAGAAGAAGTTTTTGCTCTATTCCTTTTTTTCTGAGTTTTGAATATGCTTCAATAAGTGTCTCAATATTTTTATGAGCTTTCATATTGCTTATGTTAAGTATATATTTTACGCGCAGATTTAATTTGTCTCTCAGTTTTTCACATTCTTCTTGAGATGCATCACGCTTAAAGATTTCAGAGACTCCGTTATAGATTACAACAATATTGTCTTCTTTTACCCCCAAATAATTTACTATATCGACTTTTGTGCTCTCAGATACAGCTATTATCTTTTTCGCTCTTATAGTCATCAGCTTAAACAATGACTTAGCATAGAAATATGCAGCCCTGTGCTTGAGAAACTGAGGAAAAATAAGATGTATTAGATCATGAACAGTAACTACCATTTCTCCCTCATATATAACAGGAATATTATAATGCGGGCAGTGTAGAAATTCGGTATTCCAGAGTTTTAAAGGCTCAACAACCTGTTCACTTATGCCATAGATTGGTGAATGAAATTTCGTTATGGAAACATTAGGTTTTTGAACATATTTGGAAAGGGGTTTTTCCCTGCCCAACAAAGTGTAAGTATTGGTCTTATCAATATCAAGAATATTTGCAACCAGATTTTTTGTATAGGTACCAATACCCGAGTGCAAAATCATTCTGGCATCTATTGCAATATGCAAAACTAATTCCTTTTATTGTAGGGGTGGTCCTTATTCTTTTCGGACGACCGCAAGGGTCGCCCCTACAATTGGTTCCAAAATTGTGAAATTGATTAATATACTCTATTTGTGTAGTAAGTTGGATTCCTGTGTTGATGGGCTATGCAGGTAATCAAAATATTATTCCCATCAAGCACATACAAGACTAAATAAGGAAATCGCTTAATGTTAATCCTTCTTGTGTTCTTTCCAACCTTTCTCCATACGTCTGGAGCTATGGAAATATAAGCGACACTGTTCAGAAATGAGTTGTAAAACTGTTCGCCTAATCCAAGCATCTGATCATTGTAATAATCAATCGCTTCCTCCAGTTCTTTGTCAGAAGGAGGAATCAGAATAATATTCACTTTTCAATTCTTGCGCGAAGATGGCTAAGGGATATCCCCTTTACGCGACCTTCTTTGTAGGCTTGATATCTGCTTTCGGATTCTTTTATCCATATTTTCTCTATTTGCCCATCAGTTTTATCTAGGCTATCCAATACGATTTCAGCCAAATGGATTCTATCAACAACATCTAACCCTAGCATTTCTGTCTTTATTTTTTTTGTCAACATTCTATTTCCCTCCATTAATCATCAAACAACCACTTCTACTTTAATGCTACCATAGCTCAAATTGTATAAAACCTCAATAAAAATAGACAAGAACAAGGGCACAAAATATTGTGCCACTACTTAAGAATTATTAATTCCTTTCCAGATTGCTCTTTATTATTTTGTCCAGATTGTCAACATGGAGCTTCCATGTGTAATTATTTTTCACAAATTCTCTTGCTTTTTTCCCCATGCGAGAAGCGTTAAGGGGATTTTTGGCAAGATCAATGATTGCTCCTGCTATTTTAGATGTGTCTTCAGCAGGCGTTATAAAACCTGTTTCCCCATTGATAACAATCTCAGGGAGCGGATCATAAGAAACAGTGATGACAGGAAGCCCGGATGCCATATACTCAAATATCTTGAGAGGGGACCAGAAGAACCCGAAATCTTTTAATGGCTTATAATATGCTGCATTGTAAGGCGCAATGCCAACATCAGATACCGCCATAAAGTACGGCATCATTTCATATTTTTGCGTACCTGTAAAAATTACATGCCGGCTCAAATTCATATCTCCAATTTTAGCTTTTACTTCATTCAGACACTCTCCTCCGCCAACAAAGAGAAACTGCACATTCTTATCTTTATCAATCACGGCTTTAACAAGTTCCGGGAGATCAAGCGCGCCATGCCATTTTCTAAATGTGCCTACAAATACTACTGTGAACTTGTTCTCCAAATTGTATGTCTTTCTAATGCTATTTGCTTTGTCCGTATTTCGCAGTTCAAGCCTAAACATATCCGTATTCGCTGCCCATCTAACCTGCTCGGTTTTCAGGCGGGCATGTTCAGGGACAACTGTAAGTGAAGTAGCTATAACCTTTTTTGCCTGTGCGAATTGAACATTCCTCCAGAACCTGAGTGTGTTGGCAGTTGTTTTGCATGTAATGTTGTATCTCCATATAAGTTCCTCAGTATGAGGACTGTTCACTTCAAGTATAAGCGGAATTTTTTTAAGCTTTGAATATATGGTTCCTGCCCCGCCGAATGTAACATATCGTTCAATGATAACATCAAACTTTCTCATCAGCAGTTCAGGAAGCAGTTTAAGCCCTGCAATTGGGAGTATCTTATTTGAATACCGCATATTGGTGCGAAGAAGTTTCACTCCTTTTAAGTATTCAGAACTCGTTAGTGTTTTGCTTTTTTGCGAGATTAATGTTACATCATATCCGAGCTCAGATAGATTTGAAGCAACCTCCCAAACATGCACTGAACCGCCATTATTTCCGGGCACGGTCTCTCCTGTTATGTATAATACCTTAATGCTCATATTAGCCTGTGTTCCTTAAAACTGAAATAGCCTTTATTCCCTATAATAATATGATCCAGCACATTGACATCTACAGTGCCAAGCGCTTCAATCAATGCCTGTGTTATGTTCTTATCTTCCTCTGACGGGGTGAGACTTCCTCCCGGATGATTATGCGCAAGAATAACAGATGTTGCTTTGTTTTTTAAAGCATGTTCCACTACCTTGCGTGGATAAACGACAGCTTTATTTACAGTACCGACGTGTATTGTTTCTGCTTTGACTGGTCTGTTGGCCGTATTAAGAAAAACCACCTTAAATATCTCATCCTTAGCTCCTCTCAGCGAAGCTTGTAGGTAATTATAGACCGCCTTTGGCGAAGATATTACATTCTCTTGTTCCAAAAGGTCTTGTAGAAGATATAAGGAAACAACCTCCTTAAACAAGTTGATAAGTATAGTTGCATTTGCGCCTATCCCATTTACTTTATTCAGCACTTCCATTTCCGCATCAAATACCCCTCTAATGCTTTTGAATTTTCTAAGCAGTGCTTTAGCAATAGGCTTCGTATCCTTGCGGGGTATTGCATAGGTCAGTATTAACTCGAGAATTTCATAGTCATGCCAGTTATCCAATCTGCTCTTTAGATACTTCTCTTTAATTCTCTGTCTGTGGTTCAGATAATCAGGCTTTATAATTTGTTTTCTACCGCTTTGCATACTTCCTCAACAGTTATTGCATCCATACAATGGTGTTTATCCTGCTTACAAACAGGTTTCTTGCAGCCCAGACAAAAGGCGTCTTTTTTCTGTATGACTACATGCTCCTCTCCATATGGCCGCCATATCTTGGGATCACCCGGTCCGAATAAGGCAATAACAGAAGTATTAACTGCAGAAGCTATATGAGTTGCGCAGGTATCAATGCTTACCAAAAGATTTGCTCTTCTCAGAAGCTCTGCATACTGACCAAGGTTTATTTTGCAATTCGAAATTATCGGCTTAGCATGCATGTTACTCTCTATTTCTTTTATTAAATCGGCATCGTCAGGTCCTCCTGATATACAGACTTTTGCCTTAAGTTTTTCTATTATAAAATCACCGACTTGCGCAAACCTGTCTGAAGTCCACTGATAAGAGGCATTACTTCCGGGATGTATGCATACAAGAGTATCTGTTTGCGCTATATTGTGCTCTTTCAGAAAACTTTCACACCACTTCTGGTTCTTACATGATTCTTTAATATACGGACGCCTATCTTTAACAATGAATCCAGCCTTTTCTATGAGTTTCAGCCAGCTATCTACTTCATGAAATACTTTTATTGAGTCCGAGTATTCCCACATGGGCCTGTTCCAGTAAAGAGGCGCTTTCACCTTATCTGTTAATAAGAACCCTCTGTGGCGATAATTATAGCCTATGCGTTTCTTCGCATTAGCCCAAAACGCTATAAGATTGCTCGTAAGTCTTGTATCCAGAACTATTGCAAGGTCATAGGTCGAAACAGGCAAGGTTTTGGAAAATCTCCATATTGAAAATAAATTTCTCCCATTTTTCTCGCAGTCAAAATAAACAAGATCATCAGCAAGCTCCTGATCTTCAACAATTGATTTGAGATCAGTAGAGACAGCCAAAGTTATATGCGCATCAGGCAGATTTTCTCTAACCGCTCTTATTGCAGGAAATGTTACAACTGTATCCCCTATACGCAAGAGGTCCACTATTAAAATATTTTTAAATTTTGAAATACTCATAACTAATTTATGATAACAAATATTCCGTAATATATCATATGGTTTCTTTAGCTGAAGCTTCCCCAAGAATTGATTTACCTTGAAATTCAACCTAATTATTTGTTATATTTAAATATAATTAAGGGAGGGAATTGATATGATAAAGTTTTTTAGCAAAAGAAGTGGTTTTACCCTTATGGAGATGCTTGTTGTAATTGCAATAATAGCGTTGCTTGCAGGCATGTTGCTTCCATCGTTAGGAAAGGCGCGAATAAGGGCAAGAGTTGCAAAAGCCAAAGCCGAAATGCTGAATATCAGAGTTTCCATAGAGCAGTATTATGCAGATTACTCCACTTATCCGACAAATGATGTAGGGTTCAATTATACTGACAATGCAGGAACTGAGTATGGCGCATTATATAAATTAAGAGATGATACAAAAGCTTACATGTCCAGTATTCCAAAAGACCCGTTTGATAACTCAAAACCATATATGTATTTTTCTAATGAAGATAATATGGGTGGGACATCTGATATAGCTACTGCATGGGTTATGTTTAGCAAAGGGCCTGACAAGACAAATACAGGCGAAACAGGTTTAGATGATAATGGCTATGATGACTATGTTTCCGGCGATACTTTTATAAACGAATATTTCACAGGTAATGCGGGAAATGTATATTTAAGTGGACCGTAGAAAAGTCGCATTGTGCTATTCATAAACCCTCATAAAATCTTAATCATCAAACCCTCCTCAATGGGTGATATTATTCACACTCTGCCTGTGCTTGCTACATTAAGGAAACACTATCCAAAAGCGGATATTTCGTGGATTGTCAAAAACAAGTTTTCTGATTTATTAGTAGATAATCCTGATCTAACAGAGATTATTCCATTTGATAACAATAGTTTTTTGCAGCTAATCAAAATACTGCGCAAAAAAGATTTTGATATTGCGCTGGACATTCAGGGATTATTCAGAAGCGGAATCTTAGCTTATTTTAGCAAGGCAAGTCATAGGATTGGTTTCAGTAAAATTAACAGTCGCGAATTGAGTCATATATTCTACAATTACAAAGTAACTCCACCTCAAAAGGCTGTTCATGTAGTGGACAAAAACCTGAGTCTGCTTGAACCGCTGGGTATATCCAAGTATATATATGATTTTAAAATCCCAATATCCGCGCAGGATTTAAGATTTGCAAAGGAATTTTTTGAATTAGAAAAACTAGTTCCAAAGAGGGATAAAATCATTATGCTAAACCCTGGCGCTGGGTGGCCGACAAAGCGCTGGCCGTCTGAAAACTTTTTGTGTCTTGCAGATAAATTAACAAAAAATAGCAGTGCTAATATCAATGCTAATGTAAAAGTAATTATGTCATGGGGTCCCCAAGAAAAAGAGATAATGGGAAACATTAAAAGCAACGAGAATAACAGAATTGCAATAATGCCTCAATCCAGCATAAAACAACTTGCGACAATAATTAAGAGCTGTGATCTTTTTGTTGGTTCTGATACAGGCCCTACACATCTTGCGGCGGCGCTGGAAGTTCCTGTTATCGGTTTGTATGGTCCGTCGGATCCTGAAAGAAATAGGCCGTATGGAACAAAAAATATTATTATTCAAAAAGATATACCGTGTATTTCGTGCTGGAAGAAAAAATGTGCTAAAATTGATTGCATGAAAAATATATCTGTGGATGAGGTTTTTGAAGCATGTATAAAACTACTCGGTCTGAGATGAGAACAGATACTCATAAAATATCCATTATATGTGACAGAATTATTGAGTACAGCATACTTCTTCTGGTTTTTATTCTGCCGTTTAAGCATACCGCGTCTGTTGAAACAGCGGCACTTCTTATTCCTCTCATTGCATGGATAGTAAAGCTAAGATATGTTCCTGATGCGCATTTTATAAAAACCCCTTTAAACTTCCCTATTATGTATTGGGGAATTGTTGTTGTGTTAGCCTCAATCGGTTCTATAGCTCCAGCGTATAGTTTCTATGAATTCAGGTCGCAATTTTTGAAACAAATAATACTTTTTTTTATTGTAATAAATAATATAAAAACCAATAAACAAATACTAAGAATAGTATATGTATTAGCTGTTTCGGCATGCGTCTTTTCTATATATGGCATATACGGCTACCTCGATAACACATTGACAGAGTACGGAAGAGCTATAGGCGCATTTGACAGCTATAGCCGTTCAGCAATGTACTGTATGCTTGTTATTCCATTAATTTTAACAATGTCTTTCCATAGTAAAAACAAATACACAAAATTGATTTTAATTTTATCCACTCTCTTAACAGGTATATTGTTAGTACTAACTTTTACCCGCGGGCCATGGATAATACTATTTGGTATCCTTTTGATATTACTGTTTAGAAAGAGCAAGAAGATATTAACGGTCTTTTTAACAGCATTAGTGCTTTTGGTTCTTTTTTATGGTCCGGTTACCGAAAGGGTAAAATTTACATTTGAGATTAAAGAAGGTATTAACCGAGCATCGTCCGGACGCCTGACATTATGGCAGAATAGTCTTCAGATCATAAAAAAACATCCCATGCTAGGAGTTGGATATGGCCCGAATATATTCAGAAAAATGTATCCGCATCCGGAATACAAATTTTATATTACTGATCCTCATGGCAATTTCCAGCAGTCAGACGCGCACAATCTTTTTTTACAGATTCCTATAGAGACGGGAATAGTTGGGTTTATAGTATTTATATATCTTTTGGCAATGTACATAAAATGTGGTTACAGCTCATATATGCAAACAAAAGACTATTTTAAAAAAGACATAGCATTTATACTCTTTCTGACAATTATTGGATTTCTGATTTGCAGTATTTCCGGATACTTTTACGAAGATAGAATAGGGCTTATGTTTTGGTTGTACATGGGGATATCCATAGGCATAGGTGTAGAAACTAATGAAAAAGAAAAACACGCCTAGCAGAATTGTATTCTTCCCAAAGGGCGATTATAACATCCCAAGCACAAGATATAGATGTGTATTTTATGCCAGAGAATTAAAAAAACATGGATTTTCCACTTCCATAATGTCGCCGCGTTCAATACTCAAAAAGAACATATGTATTGCAAGGTACCGAGAAGCGATAAAAACCATGAAAGAATTGAACCAAAATCGCAAAGATACTATTATTTATGCTCAAAGAACCGTTTATCAGTCAGATTTTATAAGATTTCTGTGGATATATAAAAAACTATTTAATATAAACATAGTTTTTGATTTTGATGATTCAATATTTCTAAGGCGTAAGAAGCGAACTGACCGCATGTTGAAAATATCGGATATTGTCATTGTTGGAAGCCACTTTCTGGCTGATTACGCTAAAAAATATAATGATAATGTTTACATTGTGCCAACAGCTATTGATACGGATAAATTTAAGCCTGCACATAAAGAAAAAAGACCTGAATTCAGAATAGGCTGGGTCGGAGACGGAAAGACATATCAGGATGATCTTATAATACTGAGAGAACCGTTAATCTCTATTGCAAAAGACTATAATATAATATTTGAGATAATAGGCACCAAAGGTTGCCCTAAACTAAAAGAAGCTTATGGAAAATGCAAACATTTAAAGGTTGAGATGATTGACTGGATGGAACCGGATAATATCCCTTCTAAATTGACAACCTTTGACGTAGGAGTGTATCCTTTGCTGGATAATGAATGGAGTAGTGGAAAATGCGGGCTTAAAGCCCTGGAGTATATGTCCACAGGCATTATCGCTCTGTGCAGCAAAGTTGGCGAAAATAACTATTTTATAAAAGACGGCAAAGATGGGCTTCTGGCAAGAACTCCTGATGAATGGGAAACTAAACTCAGAATTTTAATTGAGAATACCAAGCTTAGAAAACAAATAGCTGTAAACGGAAGAAAGACCGTTGAAGAGAAATACTCAATATATGTTGCTGGAGAAAAACTTGCAGAAATATTAAAAAACCAATTCTGGAATAATAATAACACGGAGAAATAGTCTATGAGTAGAATACCAATTCTTTTTTATCATAAAATCAATTATCCCAATCCCAAATCTACTGAACAATGTTTGTATGTAACACCTGAAAATTTTGAAAAGCAGATGAAGTTTCTTAAAAAATGGAACTACATGCCTGTTTCCCTTGATGAAGTCATTGCGAGCACTAAGAGAGAAAAGGAATTCCAGCAAAAGCCAATTGTTATAACCTTTGATGATGGGTATCTTGATAATTATTCGTACGCATTTCCCATTATGAAGAATCTGGGATTTACAGGTACTGTTTTTTTAACAACAGACGCAATTGGCAAAACTATGGCTTTTGATGAAAGCAAAGAAGAAATACCTGAGAAATTTATGTCATGGGAAGAGGCAAAGAAGATGCTGGCATTTGGATTTAGTTTCGAGTCTCATGCATGCAGCCACAAACGCATGACTAAGTTAACGGATGAAATGGCATGGGATGAAATGACAAAACCAAAACAAATTATTGAAGAGAATCTCTCTCAGCCGGTAAAATACTTTTGCTATCCATACGGCGATTACAATGAGAATACAAAGAATTTTCTTGCTCAAGCCGGGTACAAAGGAGCATGTACAACAAAAAGAGGCATGAATCATACACCTGAAACTCTATTTGAACTGCGAAGAATACCTGTAAAGAAAAACACAAATATATTGAAGTTTGTTTTCTCCATTACTCTTAAGTACATAAATAAATAACAAATTTCAAATGGCAAGATTAAAAAAATCTGTTTACATTATATTCATCATCTTTGTTAGCATTTTTATGTGCTATAAGCTTCTCTGCGCAGTCGGTGGCTTTTATATCAAGAAAACTATTAACAGAGTTTCTCAAGATAGAGTCTGGGTAAAAAAAGCCTCTGTAAAATTCAATTTTCACACAGCAAGTATTCAACTCAATGACTTAAGCATATTAAATGAGCGTGATCTAAAAAAGAATTTTCACGCAAAAACAGTATTTGCAAAAATAAAAATACGCCCTTTATTAAATAGAGAATTAGTTTGTGACAATGTTATTATTGTAGAGCCTCAGGTTAATATAAAACTTCCGTTTTCTTCTCGACGGACAGGGGGGAGAACTGCTTTAAAAAAAACCCGTTCTCCTAAAAGCTGGAAATATACCTTAAAGAAACTGGAAGCAAAAGGCGGAAATCTTTGCTACTATAATGCTTCATCAAAATCTTCAATAAAAGATATTAATCTAATATTAAAAGATTTTTCACCAACAAATCCTTCTACCTTTTCTTTAAATGGGCATGTTGTTTCAGGAGAAAATCGTACGGAACTTTCAGCTTCAGGCAAGATATTGCATATACCTGAACCATTCAGGATTGCGGATATGAAGATTGAATCCTCTGTAAAAATTTCATCTCTGAAGCTTGAAGATTTCTGGTGGATATACGGAAGACACGTACCATTTGAGACATTATCAGGTATAGTTGATATACAAGGAACATACAATGGAGCTTTCCGGGGAATTTTTAATTCATCGGGGAAAATTGTTTTTAACAACACAAAGCTTTCCTATCGAAGTATATACGAGAAGGACATCGCCGTTACGAAATGTGCAATAGATTATAATTATGAAATGAATAGAGAGAAGATATCTATTAGCAAATTCAATTTAAACTCCAAAGACTTTTTAGCGAATGGCGTGTTTAATCTATGTAATTATCGCTCCCCTGACAGACATATTTCTGCGAACGTCTCAATCAAAAATTTAACCTCTGCCACTCCAGTTGATTTTAGAGGAAAAGTTATCTTAGAGAATAACGTCACAAGCGTTGAAATAGAAAAGGGAATATATTCTGATGTTACAATCGTTACTCCACATCTGCCGCTCTATATAAAAGATAGAATATTGTATATTGACGGGGTAAATTTGAAAGTAGCAGAGGGAGAAGCTGAGCTATCAGGCAAACTTAATTTTTCTTCTTCGCATGACATTGAATTTAGTTCAGTATACAAAACAAAAAATATTGACATCCAAAAACTGGCTTCAATATTTGGCATTGAAAACCTTACATTTAGTGGAGTGCTGGACTGTGAAGGCGATGTAAGAAGTTGCGGTAGCTCGATAGATAAAATAATAAAGAACTTGGATGGCAATCTTAATATAACATTAAATAATGGATATTTAACTGAACAACATGTATTGGTTAGAATGTTTACTCTTATTAATATGTACGATGTAATAAAATTAAGACTGCCTCAAATAGATAAGGATAGAATAGAATATAATACGGTAACAGCCAAGGCGGTGATAAACTCAGGAATGGTCAATGTAAAAAGCCTGTATATTGATGGCGACCGAATCAGAATCTCGGGCAGAGGAGATATTAATCTGGTCGAAGAATCAATAAATATGGTTTTTGGTGTCGAGCTTTTTCAGATCATTGATGAGGTGTTGAATAAGATACCGATTATAGGTTATATTATAACAGGAGAAAATGATAATTTACTTGCTTTCTATGTTAGACTAAAAAGAGGCAAAGACGGATATTTAAATGTAGCAGTTGTTCCGCATGAATTACTGGGGGATGTTACGATAAGATTGTTTCAGCGATTGTTAAATTTGCCATTAAAGATGATGACTCCTATTATGAAATCTATAAATAATAAAAAGAAGAATGTTGAGAATGAAAGATAGAATAATACAGAGTATTTCTAAAATATTCAGCAATGCCGGAAAATCCATATATCTCGTTGGGGGTTCAGTACGCGATTTATTAATGGAAAGACCTCTCAACGATTATGATTTCGCTACCTCTGCAACTCCTCCTGAAATTATCAGAATTCTGCGAAACAGCAGGATAAAAACATATCCGGTAGGTATAAATTTTGGAACAGTCGGCGCGTTCATAGACCAGATTGAATTGCATATTACGACCTTCAGGAAAAAAGAGAGATATAGTGGTTTCAGCAGAAAACCGGATGTTGATTTCGGCACTAATATAATGGAGGATTTAGAGCGCAGAGATTTTACAATAAATACAATAGCGGTAAGTGCTGATTTGAAAATAATTGATCCTTTTAAGGGAAGAGAAGATCTGAAAAAAAAATTAATCAAAACACCAAAAGATCCGGATACTGCATTTGAAGATGATCCCTTAAGAATATTAAGAGCATTAAGATTCCAATCTCAATTAGGATTTGAGATTGAAGAGAAGACTCGCACATCGTTGAGAAAAAATGCGTACAGACTGCTAAATCTCTCAAGCGAGAGAATAAGGGATGAGATGACTAAGCTCTTACTTGGCAGTCATGTGGAAGCAGCATTGAGAAATCTAATGCAAAAAGAAATAATCAACTACTTCATCCCTGAACTTGTTCCTCTGAAAAACCTGCATGAAGATAGCCGGCTTCATCACAAAGATGTGTGGATGCACACAGTAAAAGTTGTTAACAATTGTCCTCTGGATGAAAAAATAAGATGGGCTGCGCTGCTTCACGACATAGCGAAACCATATGTGAGAACAATAGATGCAAAAAATGTGCATTTTTATAGACATGAGGACTTGGGCGCTAAGATGGCGTGGGGAATTCTTACAAGGCTTAGATTCTCCAATCAAGACCGCAGACATATATGTTTCTTAATCAGTAAACATATGCGGGCAAATCTTTATACCTCTCTATGGACAGACACTGCAGTGAGACGGTTCGCAAGTAAAATGGGAGATAAGCTCTCAGATGTTCTCAATATCTCCAAGGCAGATATAACATCACACAAAAAGGAGAGAGTTGATAAAAAACTGAAAGAATTATCTGGTCTTGAGCAGAGATGTAAAAAACTGCTTTCAGCGAAAAAACCAAAATTCCCAATCACTGGAGACGAGTTAATGAAGGAATTTAATCTTTCACCATCACCATTGATAGGAAAAATGAAAAACAAGATACTAAAAGCAATTACAAGCGAAGAATTACCTGATGATAGCGAGAATAAGGAAATATATTTTAAATATATTAAGAAGACATTTAAAAAGGAACTTGGGATATAATGCAAACTGTAATACACCTAAACGCTGGTGAGGTTTGGAGCGGGATAGAGCAGAGAATATTCTCAATCAGCAGGTTGCTTAATAATAAGCAGTTTAAAATAATTTTAGCTGTCTCTCCGTCAAGCCCATTATATAAAAAAGCGAGTTCATATAATATACCATTATTGTCTCTTAAAATAGGCAAGTGGAAATTTAACCCGGCAAACATATGGAAACTATCACGAATTTTAAAAATTCACAAAGTTGATATATTGCACACGCACCGTTCATCAGATCACTGGATAGGAGTTTTGGCTGTTAGATTGTTTGGTCTTTCTACTCAATGTAGAATTATTCGAACACGCCATAATTTCACAACAATAAAAAATAACTGGATAAACAATAAACTGTATAAAGAATGGACAGATAGAATAGTAGCAGTGGCAGAGATAATAAAACGACAACTGGTTGATGAAAACAACATCACTGAGAATAAAATCACAACTATCCATAGTTCCATAGATACAGAAAAGTTTAAACGCGAGTTTGGTGATAAAAATATACGAAACGAGTTTGGAATATCATCCGATACTGTAATTGTAGGAATGGTAGGAAGATTGAGAGAACATAAGGATTATCCAAACATGTTCGCAGCGTTGAATATTATTGTTAAAAAAATTGAGAATATTAAATTATTGATCGTGGGGGACGGAATTCTGGAATCGAAACTTAAAGATATGGTGCAGGAGATGAAATTAAGTAATTACGTTATATTCGCAGGTAAAAGAGGAAATATACCACAAATTCTTTCAGGGATTGATATATTCGCCCTTTCTTCCTCTGTTGAAGGATCCCCCGCTGTAATCAAAGAAGCTCTTATTATGGAAAAACCTGTTGTTTCTACAAATGTAGGCGGCATTCCTGAAATTATTCAAAACGGAATTACCGGTATTTTAGCTCCTCCTCATAATCCTGAGGCTCTAGCTAATGCTATTCTTGACACAATAAATAATAGAGACAAAGCCTTAGAAATGGCAAGAAAAGGAAAACAAGTTATCATTAACAAATTTTCAGAAACCAAACTTGCAGAGCTGACAGCGGAGGTCTATCAAGAACATGGTTAAATTAAAAAGTGAAAATATGTATAAAATTCTCCTTGAGAATCTTCCGCAGAAAATATTTATTAAAGATAAGAAATTAGTTTATGTCTCCTGCAACAAAAATTATGCAAGGGACTTAAAGATTGAAATTTCGGAAATCGTCGGAAAGACGGATCGCGATTTTCACTCTAAGAAATTAGCCGAAAGATACAGGATAGACGATAAAAGAATTATAGAATCTGGAACAGCCGAAGATTTTGAAGAAGAATATCTTAAGGATGGACGAAAAGCATTTGTTCATACAGTCAAAACACCTGTTAGGGACGATAAAGGCAATATCGTAGGAATATTAGGTATCTTCTGGGACATTAGCGAGCAAAAGCGAATGCTGGAGGAACTGAGAAAATACCATGTCAACCTTGAGAACATGGTCGAAAGTCGTACAGTAGAACTTAAAAAAGAAATTGCTGAACGCAAAGTCGTAGAGAAGGAGTTGCGTGAGAGTAAAAATAAATACAAAACACTTCTTGAGAATCTTCCTCAAAAGGTATTTTTATTGGATAGAAATCTAGCTTTTGTCTCTTGCAACAAAAGCTTTGTTCAAAACAAAAAAATCAGGTCGGAAGAAATCGCAGGAAAAACAGATTATGATTTCTTTTCGAAGGCAATGGCTGAAAAATATAGAGCAGACGATAGAAGGATCATCAAATCCGGAAAAACAGAAGAAATAGAGGATAAATACATCATAGGCGGCAAAGAATTCACTGAATGTACAATCAAGTGTCCTGCCAAGAATGAACATGGCAATATCATTGGACTATTGGGTATTTCTTGGGACATCACTAAGCGTAAGGAGACAGAGAGGATACTGAAGAAACAAAAATTAGCTTTAGAACAAAAAAATATTGCGCTCAGTGAAATTATAGCGCAGATTGAAGTGGAAAAGAGAAAGATGAAAGATGATATAGCCGCTAATGTAAATGAATTATTGCTTCCAATTTTAGAGAAGCTTAAATTAGAAAAAACTGCCGGTAAATACATCGATTTATTAAAAAACCATTTAGGAGAATTGGTATCTTCGTTTGGTCGTAACATAAGAGGAAAAAGACTTAATCTAACTCCCAGAGAAATTGAAATTTGTGGCATGGTAAAAGGCGGACTCACAAGTAAGGAGATTTCCAACCTTTTAAATATTTCCTACCAAACAATTGAAAAACACCGTAAGAATATCAGGCGTAAAATGGGAATATCCAAAAAGAATATTAACTTAAGCTCTCTCCTTCAGACCATTTAACAGGTAATTTATATACCCGTTATCTACCCACATAATTCATGTTGCCGATGTTTTATTGTAAAATGTAAAGTAGACGCTCGTGTAGTATGAGAAATATGGAGGATAAATGAGTCTTTCTGGTTTCATGAGAAAAGAGTTGATTCTTCTTAATCTTTCGTCCGCTAAAAAAGAGAACATAATTAAAGAGTTAATATCCCCCGTTATAAAAGAAGGTCTTACAAATTCAGAACACACACTGTACAATGCTATTTTAGATAGAGAAGCACATGGCAGCACTGCGATAGGAAGCGGAGTTGCTATTCCACATGCTGATGTGTTGTCTACAAAAAAGAAAGTTATTGTTTTTGGAAGATCAAATAAAGGGGTACCCTTTGATTCAATTGATAATAAGCCTGTAAATCTTTTTTTCATGATTGTTTCTCCTAGCAAAGAAACATGTCCGCATTTGAAAACATTAGCCACAATATGCCGCCTTCTTAGGAACAAAATCTTTAGAGATGCTTTAATGAACGCTAGCTCTGCAGAAGATATAATAAAATTGATTGTCATGGAGGAGAAATCTCTGGCGGAAAGGAATAAATGATATGGGTAAACAAACGGAACAAGAGCGAAGACAATATCCGCGATACACTATTAATGAATCTGTTGAGTTAAGATTGCAAAGAGATTCAGAAAAACATCTGGTTGGATATTGTGGCTATGCAAAAGATATAAGTCTTGGTGGAATCTGTATGAAATTATCAAGGCATAAAGATATAAAAGACTCCAGAATAAAAAAAGATATAAAACTTCAAGTGAGAATTCCTGTGCTTGATATCACAAAACATTTAGAATTAGATGGTCAGATAGTCTGGCTCTTACAGAAAAAAGAGGATTACAATAATGGAATACAATTTATCGGAGATGCCAAAGAAACAAAAATAGCTCTTTCTCGATTTATTAACGAAATAAAAACCTCTTCTTGAACTTCAAACCGCCCGCGCACCACTTAACTTGACCAAATTAACGCTTATCTATACAATAACGCAGTCATGAATGAACCAGTTAAAATTCTCCGCATAATTCCATCTCTTGAAATGGGTGGTGTTGAAAGAACACTGACATCCATACTTCCAAGATTAGATAAAAAAAAATACAAGGTTTATCTGTGCTGCCTCTTTAAGCGAGACAAACTGGCAGATACTATGGAATCTTTAGATATTCCTATTATCAAATTTAAAATGCGGGCTCGACTGGATTTTGACGGGAAATATATAATGGGCATATTGAGGCTGGCACGTCTTATGAAAAAGATGCAGATAGATATTGTCCATACTCATCTATATAGAGCAAATATTGCAGGTAGAATTGCTGCTAAATTGGCAGGAGTACCGGTAATAATAGCCAACGAACACAACATAGATTCGTGGAAGAAATTTCCTCAAAAATTGAATGACAGAGTATTAGCAAGAATTACAGATAAAATTATTGTTGTGTCTGATGCGGTCAAAGATTTCTATGTTAATAAAATAGGGATATCTGAGAATAAAATTATTACAATTTATAATGGAGTTGATATTCCAAAATTTCAAATTCATGTAAATATAAACAAAAAAAGAGAAGAATTGGGAATCAAACCAGATGAAAAAGTTATAACCATAATAGGACGTCTGCATCAACAGAAAGGACACTGTTATTTTTTAAAGGCAGCTCAAATAATAGGAAAGAAAAAACCAAATGTGAAATTTTTGGTTGTGGGTGACGGTCCATTAGAAAATCAGTTGAGAGGCATGTCAAACGATTTAAAAATTGGTAAAAATATAATATTTACAGGTTTGCGAAATGATATTCCACAAATTCTAGCAATGTCTGATATATCTGTTCTGACTTCCTTAAGAGAAGGATTTTCAATAACAGTTCTAGAATCTATGGCTGCCGGGAAACCTGTTATTGCAACGAATGTTGGAGGAAACAGCGAGATTATTGAACACGAAAAAACAGGTTTTATTATTCCTGCTCAATCTCCTGAAAATTTGGCTTCATATAGCCTTAATATAATCAACAATCAAGAATTGGCAAAAAAGATGGGACAAGAAGCAAAAAAAAGAGTGCTAAACTTTAGTATTGACAGAATGGTTAAAAAAACAGAGAATCTATACGAACTTTTAATTCAGAGTGTCAAATTAAATAGAAGGTAAAGGTATGTTTGGAGGAAAAAAAGATACGCAAGAAGACAGAAGAAAGTATGTGAGGCTAGAGAAAGCCTTTAGGATAAAATATGGGGTTATTGGTGTTGGTAAAAAAATTCCCGTTCAATATGATCTGTTAGATTCCGTTGAATTAAAATACAATGGGCATACAAAAGACATCTGTGAAGGAGGACTATGTCTGGAAAACGGAGACTTAAAAGAACTTTTAAGGACGAGCGTAAAAGAAGGGACTGAATTAAGACTAAGAATTTTAATTTCTGGTAAAGACTTTGAAGATATTGACACTATTGGCAAAGTAGCTTGGGTAGATCTAGAAAAAGATATATGTGGAGTAAAATTTATATTTATTCAGCGTGAAGACTGCCATAAAATCCGCAACTATATCAGAGATGAATACATTGGAAACTATAAAAAACTAACAAGTCGCTCTAACTGATTATGTTCTTCTACCTACTTCTGCTCTTTACGCTACTTCCAATGACAGAGTTGGTTCTGCTGATAAAAATCGGTCATCATATTGGTCTCTTAAATGCAATTTCAATTGTTGTTGTAACAGGTATTGCCGGCGCTTCGCTTGCAAGATGGCAGGGATTAACAGTAATTAGAGAGGTTCAAAATCAACTTTCTCTCGGGATTATGCCGAAGGAAGAAATTCTGGATGGCATAATAATACTGGCAGGAGGACTTCTCTTGCTTACCCCCGGCTTAATCACGGACTTTGTTGGATTAGTTGCCATAATCCCTATTACAAGAAAATGGATAAAGTATTTTGTGAAGAAAAAGCTTGAACAAATGATGAATGAAGGAAAGTTTAAAATAAACAGGTTCTGATCATATGAAGATAGCATACCTCTGTGAAGACAGCCAAATTCCAATAATGGGAGTAAAGGGTGCTTCCATTCATATACGCGAAGTTATTAATGCACTAATTAAATTAGATCACGAAGTATTTATAATTACAACAAATAGGGGAGAAAATCCCCTAAAGAATGTGCAATACAAAATTCACGAAGTATTGCCATTTACATCAAAGAAATTGGGTGCTGATCTAAGAATGACACTCACAAGCAGAAAACTCTACAAAAAAGCCAAGACCTTATTTGACAGTGAGAAACCTGATCTAATTTATGAAAGATATGAACTTTATGGAAGCGCAGGAATGAAGCTGGCTCGAAAATTTAAAATACCATTTATGTTAGAAATTAATGCCGCTCTTTTGTGGGGACCTAAGCGGAGATTAAATTTCAG
>CAZMXO010000007.1:0-20936 GCA_964570265.1 uncultured bacterium | reverse complement strand
TGTACCAAATACAAATTTTGTCAAAGGCATAATTGAACTGGATAAAAATGGGTATGTTATTGCTGATAGCAATATGAAAACATCGCGCGGAGGGATATTTGCATGCGGCGATTGCCGGCAAACTATCTTACGGCAGGTAGTAACTGCATGCGGCGACGGCGCATTTGCCGCATTTTCAGTCCAGCAATATGTTGAGAACTTAAAAGGCACTGCATATAAATAAAATAAGGAGAGATCTACTATAATGATAAAAATTATTCTTGGAATAGTTATTGGCGCAGCTATTGGTTCTGTTATTGGTTACTTTGGCAAATGTTCAAGCGGAACCTGTCCTCTAACCAGTAATCCTTATAGTGGCGCTTTATATGGGGCAGTTTTAGGATTGTTGGTTGCTTTAATGAAACAATAGGAGGTTTGTTAAATTGAGTTCAATAAAAGTTACTTTTAAATCGGAAAATCGTTCGGTTTATGTATTGTCCGGTACTTCAATACTGGAAGCTGCGGGCAGAGTAGGTATTGTTATTACTTCTCCATGTGGGGGGCAAGGAACGTGCGGAAAATGCAGAGTTCAGATCATTGAAGGGAATATTCCCCCAAATTCTATAGAAGAAAAAATATTATCCAAAGAGGATATATCAAGCGGGATAAGGCTTGCATGCCAGAGTAAAATAACATCAACCTGTATTATTGATATCCCTTCAACTTCCAGAGAATCTGCTCAGCAGATCCTTACAAAAGGCATACAGAACAGGAAGGAAATCAAGCCAAGCGTGTGGAAAAAATATATAGAGCTGCAAAAGCCAACGCTTGCCAGCCCACAAGCAAATCTCAATCTAATAAGAGAAGCCACCAATACTGATTTTCATGTAGATATATATATTATTCGCGACCTTTCGGCAATCTTGGATGAAGCAAAATATAAGGTTACCTGCGTTTTCTCTGACGGGGAACTAATAAGCGTTGAAAAAGGAGATACAACAGGAACAAATTATGGAGTGGCATTTGATATTGGGACAACAACACTTGTAGGCACACTTCTTGACCTCAATACAGGAGAGGAACTTGCGCTTGTCTCAAGAACAAATCCACAGGTAATTTATGGAGATGATGTTATCTCTCGAATAAACTTTACAATAACGGATAAGGAGGGATTGGATAAGCTTTTTTACAAAATAAGCAGAGAAATGAATGATATGATCTCCCAATTATCAAAAGAGTCAGGCATAAATATTCATAATATATATAAGATTGCAATTGCAGGTAATTCTACAATGCAGCACATCTGTCTAAGGGTTACGCCAAAAAGCCTTGCAAAAATTCCGTTTAATCTGGTGATTAAAGAACCTGTAGAAATTAAAGCAAAGAAAATAGGCATTGATATAAATCCGGACGCTCTTGTATATGTTTTGCCCAGCATTGCAGGTTTTGTTGGAGGAGACACAGTTGCGTGCATACTGGCAACACAATTACATAAAAAAAGCGATATTAAATTAATTATAGATATAGGCACAAATGGAGAAATAGTACTTGGTAATAATAAGAAAATAATCGCCGCTTCTACAGCGGCAGGCCCGTCATTTGAAGGAGCGCGCATATCTCAGGGAATGAGAGCAACTATCGGCGCAATTGAAAAAGTAATTATCAATGAAGACGTTGAATATAATGTTATCGGCAATGTAATACCTTTTGGAATATGCGGTACAGGGTTAATTGACGGAGTAGCAGAATTGCTAAAGACAGGAGTAATTGATGAGACAGGCAGAATAGTTTCTCAATCTGAATACAAAGGTAATAAGAATATCAAAAGACGAATCATAGAAACTGATAAAGGAAACGACTTTTTGCTTGTTGACGGACATGCTGCCAGAAGCAAGCGTCCTATTTTTATCTCGCAAAAGGATGTGCGCGAACTTCAGCTCGCAAAAGCAGCTATTGCAGCAGGAATAAAAATATTGCAGAAGGAATTGAATGTTACGGATAAAGATATTTCTGAAATATATCTTGCAGGAGCGTTTGGCAATTTCATTCGCCGCACAAATGCGAAAAGAATAGGCTTAATCCCAAACATCCCATCAGAGAAGATTGCTTTTGTTGGAAATGCGTCATCCTCCGGAGCAAAACTTGTTTTATTATCCTATGATATGGAAAAAGAAGCCGAATATATCTCCACACAGACTCATTATATAGAGCTATCTGCCAGAAGCGATTTTAATGAGAATTTTATGAATGAGATGATGTTTCCTGTAAGGAAATAAATTAATAATTACAATAAAAAAAGGAGAATAAAATGGAAATCAAAGTAGATGACACAAATTTTAAGCAGGAGGTATTGGAATCGGATATTCCAGTTCTTGTGGACTTTTGGGCGGTATGGTGTGCTCCCTGCCGTATGATTGCTCCTACAGTTGAGGAGATAGCTAAAGAATATGATGGCAAGCTAAAAGTCTGCAAAGTAAATGTTGACGAGGCTCCAAAAACGTCTTCAGAATACGGCATTATGAGCATACCTACCTTGGCTATCTTTAAAGATGGTGTTTTAGCGGACAAGGTTATAGGCGTAGTTCCCAAGACAGAACTTGTTTCTAAAATTACGCTTTATATTTAATTAAAAGAAGGAGACAAAGCTATGCCTATTTATACTTATGTTTGCAAAGATTGTAGTGAGAAATTTGATTTGTTAGTAGGAGTAACTTCTGAAAAAACAGAACTTAAATGCAAGAAGTGCGGTAGCGAAAATATTGAGAAGACATTGGGATCGTTTAGTGTTGGAAATTCTGGCGGTAAATCAAGTTCTGCCGGAAGTTGTTCAACCGGCACCTGTCCCACTTGTTTTTAGGAGGAAGAAATGGCTGATATTCTGCAAATTTTAACTGCTTTTAGCGCAGGGCTTTTATCGTTTTTTTCACCATGCATACTGCCTCTTATCCCTGCATATATCTGTTTCATAACAGGGTTATCAAGTGAAGAACTAAGCGCATCTGAAGGGAAAAATCTTAAAAAGGTAAAGACCATTCTGCCTGAAAGTTTATTGTTTATTTTAGGATTCTCCATAATTTTCATTGTTTTAGGCACTTTAGCTACTTTTTTCGGGTCGTTTTTATTTGACAAGCAAAAAATAATAAAAATAGTCGGCGGATTGATAGTTATTCTTTTCGGGTTGCATGTCAGCGGTTTATTTAATATAAGGTTTTTTCAATATGAGAAGAAGTTCCATCTTAAAAATAAGCCTGTTACCAAATTCGGCTCTCTTCTGGTAGGTATGGTTTTCGGCTTCGGCTGGACACCCTGTGTTGGTCCTATATTAGGCAGTATACTTATGTTGGCTGCCACAGAAGGAAGTATGGCTAAAGGCGCATTACTTTTAAGTTCCTATTCCTTGGGATTAGGACTGCCGTTCTTTTTACTTAGTATGGCTATAGGAAAAGCATTAACCTTGTTTTCTAAAATAAAGAAACATTTCAAGCTAATCTCACGTGTAAGTGGAGGGCTACTTACTGCTATCGGAATATGGATTATAATAGGAGCGTTGTAAAAAGTTTTAAAATAAAACAGAACAATAATTAAAACAGGAGGAAGAATGATGCAAAAAAAAATAGTCGGTATTTTGATTGCAGTTACAGTTTTCTCGTTTCTAATGATAAGTCAGGCAAAACAAGGTGTTTCAGCTGAAAACAAAAAAGCGGCTGATTTTGCTTTAACAAATCTAAATGGAAAAGTTGTAAAACTTTCTGATTTTAAAGGGAAGGTAGTTATCCTTGATTTCTGGGCTACGCATTGTCCGCCCTGCATCCAGGAGATCCCTGATTTTGTTAAGCTGTATAATAAATATAAGGATAAGGGATTAGTTGTAATTGGAATAAGTCTGGATAGAGGCGGCGTAGAAGGAGTAAAAAGATTTTGCCAGAGCAAGGGGGTAAATTATCCTATTGTAATGGCTAATTATGAAGTAACTAAAAACTACGGCGGTATTAGATTTATCCCCACCACTTTTGTTATTGATGAAAACGGGAATATAGTCAAAAAATTTGTTGGTAGTACGTCTATGAATACTTTTGAAAACGAGATCAAAAAACTTTTAAAATAAAATGCTGAGTTTATAATGAACATTTTTGACCATTATTATAAGAAATATGATGCGTGGTATGAAAAGAACAAGTTTGCCTATCTATCAGAGCTTGAAGCTATAAAACAAGTTTTACCTGAAAAGGGCAAAGGGCTTGAGATTGGAGTTGGCACAGGAAGATTTGCGCAGGCGTTAGGTATTAAATTCGGCATTGATCCGTCCATTGAAATGCTTAAAATCGCAAAAAAAAGAGGCATAAACGTAAGATTAGGTGATGGCGAGCAACTTCCATTTAAAAATGATACCTTTGACTACGTAGCGATTATTATTACAATATGCTTTGTCAGAGATCCTCAAAAAGTTATAGAGGAATCTTGCAGAGTTCTAAAGAATGGTGGAAAGATTATAATTGGTATAGTTGATAAAGACAGTTTTCTCGGTAAATTCTATCAGAAGAAGGAAAGTGTATTCTACGGAAAAGCAAAATTTTTTAGTACTGCTGAATTGACAAATCTAATTAAGAATACGGGGTTTAACGGATTTTGTTATTATCAGACGTTATTTGAACTTTCCGATAAAGTAAACTCAATTGAAAAGCCTCAAAATGGTTTTGGTAAAGGCAGTTTTGTGGTAATATCGGCGGCAAAAGAATAGAAAGGATTAAATAATGTCTTATATTTTCGGACCTGTTCCTTCAAGAAGATTGGGATTTTCATTAGGCGTAGACTTGGTTCCTTTCAAGGTATGCAGTCTTGATTGTGTTTATTGTCAGCTTGGAAAAACAACACGCAAGACAGTTGCAAGAAAAGAATACGTTCCTTCTGCAAAAATCCTGTCTGAATTAAAGGAAGTATTAACTGGTTCAAAAACCATTGATTATATTACTTTGTCCGGCAGTGGAGAGCCTACTCTCAATTCAATGACAGGCGAGATTATAAGAGGAATAAAAAAGATGACCGCTATACCTGTAGCAGTTCTTACTAACGCCACACTGCTGACTGATGAGACATTGAGAAAAGAATTGTTGCCTGCGGATTTAGTGGTACCTTCTCTTGATGGAGCTACACAGGATGTGTTTGAAAAAGTAAACAGACCGTGCGCATCTTTAAAGATAGAAGAAATAATAAAAGGAATAATTGATTTTAAGAAAACATATAAAGGTAAAATGTGGCTTGAGATAATGCTTGTTAAGGACATAAATGAGAGCGAGGATGAATTAAATGCTTTAAAGTCCGCAGTAGAGCGGATCAAGCCTGATAGAATTCAGTTAAATACTCCTGTTCGTCCCCCATGTGAACTATGGGTGAAAACATTAAGCGCTTCAAAACTTATCAAAATAAAAAAGTTTTTTGGAAACAAGTGTGAAATTATCGCTGATTTTAATAGAAGGGGACATAAAGCATATCTCAAGGATGTAGAAGAAGAAATCCTTACTCTGCTCAGCCGTCGTCCTGCAACATGTAAAGATATGTCTTCTTCACTTGGATTGCATATTAACGAGGTTATAAAATACGTAGATGAACTGGAGAGACAAAAAAAAATAAGTCTGAAAATCTATCAGGGAAAGAGATATTTTCAAAAATGAAGCTGGTAATAAAGGGATTTATCCAAACATCGCTGCTTGACTGGGACGGAAAAATAGTCTCTACGCTTTATACTCCGCATTGCAATTTCAGATGTCCTTATTGTCAGAATGCAGGACTTATTATTAATCCCGAAAAATTAGAAACCATTTCTTTTAAAGTGATTGAGGATTATTTGCGCAGAAACAATAAGTGGATTGACGGAATATGTCTAACAGGCGGAGAGCCGTGTATGAATGAAGATTTGCCGGAATTCATTCAAAAAATACGAGAACTTGATGTGATGGTGAAACTTGATAGTAACGGAACATTTCCCGATATGCTTGCGGATGTGATTGAGAAAAAATTAGTTAATTATATAGCTATGGATGTAAAAGCGCCTTTGGATTTCTCATCATATTCCAAGTCTACAGGTATCAAGAATCCTTTGATTCTGGAGAAAGTCAAAGATAGTATTAGATTGATAATGGACTCTGATATTGATTATGAGTTCAGGACTACAGTGGTGCCAACTTTACATGAAGAAGAAGATATATTGAGGATAGCTAAATTCATCAAAGGAGCTAAAAAATATGCTATGCAGAATTTTTCAGCTCAAGGGGAGATACTGGATCCGAAATTTGAAAAGATTAAATCTTACCCAATAGAAAAACTGAATAAAATCCAAAAACTGGTTTCTTCTTATGTAGGGGAGTGCGTGGTAAGAGGCAGTTAAAAAAAATTATAAAAACAAAAGGAGAAAGACAATGGCAAAATTACCGGAAGCGGTTAAGAAAGCAATTGATAAACAAGATGTTTTTCCAATTGCTACATGCAGTTCCGAAGGAGTTTCAAATGTTGTTTATGTTGCATACCTGAAAACAATAGATGATGAGACTGTATTAATAGCGGACAATTACTTTGATAAAACACGCAGTAATATTTTGAGCAATCCGAAGATGGCTTTTGTTGTTAGAGATAAGGATAAAGGTTCATTCCAAATAAAGGGAAACGTTGAACGATTGACAGCCGGTCCGATATTTGAAGAAATGCGGAAGTGGGCTCGTGACGGTCTGCCAAGGGTAGCAGCTGTTGTTCTGCATGTGGAAGAAGTGTATAATGGCGCAAATCGGCTTGTATAAAAAAATTAATAATAAAAGAAGAGGTAACGAATGAAAGCTTATGATGTGATTGTTATTGGTGGCAGCGCGGCAGGGATTCCTGCTGCTATTACGGCCAAGCGGCATTATCCGAACAAAAGCGTATTGCTTATACGTAAAGAGCACAAAGTATTAATACCGTGTGGTATCCCATATATTTTTGGGACAGTTGGCACTCCTGAAAAAAATCTCATACCTGATAAGGTACTTGAGAAGAATGGAATTGAGCTACTTATTGATCCTGTTGTACATATAGACAATAAAAATTGTGTTGTTGAAACAAAAGCCGGTAAACAGGTGTGCTATAAAAAACTTGTTCTAGCTACTGGTTCTGAGCCAATGATTCCTCCAATACCAGGTATTAACAGAGGGAATATTTTTTCTATAAAAAAGGATATTAAATATCTAAATGATATGATTCATGCAATGGAACATGCTTCTAATGTGGTAATAGTTGGATGTGGTTTTATTGGTGTAGAACTTGCAGAGGAATGCAAAAAGAGAAATAAAAACTTAAACATTACCATAGTTGAGATGATGCATCATTGTTTGCAGTTGGTATATGATAAAGACTTTTGTTTAAAAGCTGAGGAAACACTTATTGCTCAGGGCGTTAACCTTATGGTAAATGAGAAAGTAGAGTCTTTTACGGGCAACGATAAGGTAGAAGGGATTAAACTAAAAAGCGGAAAAGAAATTAAGGCAGACATGGTGATACTTGGTATTGGCGCTGTCTCTAATGTGGAATTAGCCCAGGAAACAGGTTTAGAAATAGGAAACACTAGAAGCATCATGGTAAACCGCTATATGCAGACAAGCGATCCAAATATTTTTGCGTGCGGTGACTGCACAGAAAAAGTTTCCTTTTTTGATGGGAAAGCTTCCGCTCTCAAACTGGCGTCTATAGCTACAATGGAGGCGCGTATAGCAGGAGCTAATTTGTTTGCATCCAGCCGCCTGAATATGGGCGTTATAGGTGTGTTCTCTACAACTTTAGGTGATTCTGCATTTGCAGCTGCCGGTCTGACAGAAGGACAGGCTCAAAAGCAGGGATATAATATTATTGTAGGAGAGAGCGAAGCAATAAACCGTCATCCTAGTGGTATGCCCGGTGCAGAGAATTTAAAGGTAAAATTAGTTTTTGAAGCAGGCACGCAAATTATTTTAGGCGGGCAAATATGCGGCGCTAAGAGCGGCGGAGAACTTATCAATGCTATTAGCGCCTTTATACATCAACGAATGACCGCTAATGATATAGCCACATTTCAACTGGGAACTCATCCAGCTCTTACTGCGTCTCCAATTGCTTATCAGTTGGTAAATGCAGCGGAGATTGCAATTAAACAATTAAAAATGAAAAGGAGGTGATTAAGATGCGTGTTGCGATTTCAACAGATGGAGATTCTGTCTCAGCTCATTTTGGAAGATGTCCGTCTTATACGATTGTAGATATTGAAAATGGGAAAGTAAGTAAGCAGGAAGTTGTTGACAATCCAGGACATATGACTGGTGCTATACCTCAGTTTCTTCATGAGAAGGGAGTAGAGTGTATTATAGCCGGAGGAATGGGGGCAAGAGCTGTGGGCTTTTTTGATGGATTTGGCATTAAACCAATTGTAGGCGTTCAGGGAAGAATAGATGATATCATCAAAAAAATGATTAAAGGCGAACTTAAGGGAGGAGAAAGTTCGTGTAGTCCCGGCGGTGGCAAGAGTTATGGTATTGATAAAGAAGAATGTGATCACACTGAGCAGTAAATCTAATAACAAAAGGGAATGCGATTATGAAAATTTGTATAACTTCACAAGGAGATAATTTGGATTCGCAGGTTGATCCAAGGTTTGGGAGATGTCAGTATTTTATTATTTCAGATACAGAAACTTCAGAGTTTGAAGCAGTCCAGAATTCGAATTTATCCGGTATGGGCGGAGTCGGCATTCAGTCAGCTCAACTTATAGCAGAAAAACAGGTAAAGGTAGTTTTGACAGGGAATGTTGGACCAAATGCTTTTCAAGGGTTGCAAGCAGCGGGAATAGAGATAATAACAGGTGTATCTGGCAATATCAAAGAAGTAATAGAGAAATACAATAAAGGTGAGCTTAAATCAACTCAAGGACCAAGTGTAAATTCAAAATTTGGCATGGGGCAAAAATAAAGAGGAAGAAGTAATGCTAAAACAAATTTATAGGGAATTAAAAAAGCATGCTCCGTTTACTCTGTTTGGAGCTGCTACGGGCATTATTATCATGGCTCTGATAGTTTTTTTCAATATTCCTAAAGGGACTTCTAATGCTGTTTTTTACACTTTACATCCTCTTCATGTTGTCTTTAGCGCGCTTGTAACGACAGCTATGTATAAATTGTATGGGAAAGGTAAGCTCTGGGTGGCGATTCTTATTGGTTATACAGGCTCCATTGGAATAGCTACATTAAGCGATGCTATAATTCCTTATATTGGAGGAGGTTTGCTTAATGTTCCAATGGAATTTCATGCACCGTTTATAGAGACTGCAAAGATGCCGTTTATTGGAATTGCAAAATGGAAGATTGTAAACTCTGCCGCAGTAATTGGAATTGCAATCGGTTTTTTGAAGCCTAAAACTAAATTTCCGCATTTTGGGCATGTTTTATTAAGTACATGGGCATCCCTGTTTGGTTTCACAGCATTCGGCATAGCAAATTGGATTCCTTTATTCCCTTTTGTATTTCTGTTTTTATTTCTTGCAGTTTGGATTCCATGTTGTGTGAGTGATATTGTATTCCCATTGTTGTTTGTGAAAAAGAAATAAAAGTCACCATGCATACGCAAAACGGGTTAAATTATATTTGACTACATAAATAATTGTGTTAGAATTATTCTAAATTATGACTAAAGAAGAAATAACAGCTCTAATATCGTCTTTTGTTAATCTGATATTATCGGTCGCGAAATTTGTATTGGCGGCTTATTCAGGCAGTATAGCTCTTCTTGCTCAAGCGTGGGCGTCTATATTTGACATACTTTCATCATTTGTGCTTTTCGGCGCTCTTAGAATGGACAGAGCGGACGCTGCGGCAAGGAAAAAATCGGTTAATTCTCAGGAAAGCTACAGAGATACAGGGTCTATTTTTAAGGATGAGACCTTGTCTCAAAAGAAGGAGCCTTCAGCGCGCAGACGGCTTTTTATCTCCAGATTAGAAGAAAAAGTGGCTGTTGGGATCGGGCTTTCCCTTATCTTTATATCATATAAGATATTTATAAAGATAATTCACCCTTCTTCTATTGTTATTCAAAACCCTATTCCTGCGGCTTTTGTTATGTCTTTATTGGCATTGGGTTCTTATCTTTTATCTAAATTTGAGGTATATGTTGGAGAAAAAAGTAAATCGCCCGGACTTATAGCAGATGGTTATCACTCCAAGGTTGATATGTTTGGCTCAATATTAGTTGTTGTTGCGCTTCTGAGCGAGCATCTCGGTTTTCACATTGACAAGATAGCAGCAGTGGTGATCTGTGGAATTATATTTATCCATGCATTGCATGTACTTACAACAGCTTTAAAGGCATATATGCATCCGCAGGAAAAAAGTTATTTAAAGGATGCTCAACAGCATGAGGACATATTAGTAGTATTTATTAAAGAGAAGCTGCCTTTATTGATAGATCGCCTGTACGCCGCATTATCTAAAAAACTGTATCTAAACGGCAAAAATTATAATCAAAATAAAAAGGTGTTGAATCGTATCATGTTAGTTGTAGTTTTAGTAATTGTTGTCGGCATATATTTTTCTTCAGGAATATATATGCTGAGATCGAATGAAAAAGCAATCGTGGAGCGCTTTGGAAAGCCATTGAATATTACGAAACCTGTTTTGTCAGGGCTTCATTATGCGCTTCCTTCACCCATTGATAAAATTAATAGAGTTGATACTGAGGGAATAAGGCGGATAAGCGTTGGTTATAAATCAAACAAAGATTATCCATTGATACTGTGGACAAATGTTCATTATAAAGAAGAATTATCTTTTCTGACAGGAGAGAATAGTTTTCTAGGACTAACTATGAATGTACACTACAAAATAAATGATATATATGACTTTTTATACGAGAATTCATTGCCAGAGGGCTTAATGGAGGAGCTTGCCAATACCATATTAACGAACATTCTAGCAAAAAGAGCCTTTTTCTCAACGATTACTGTTGATAGAGAAAAACTTGAATATCAGGTTCGTGAAGTTCTCCAAATGAAGCTTGATGAATTTAAAACCGGAATAGGCATAGTGGGGGTGTACTTGAGAGACATTCATCCTCCGACAGATATTGCTCCTGCGTTTGAGGATGTTGTAAGCGCTCAGGAGGATTATGAAACATACATTCATAAAGCAAAAGGTTATGAAAATAAAGTAATTCCTAATGCTAGAGCTGTGAAAGTTAAGATGAAAAATGAAGCTGTTGCTTACAGAAATAACATGCTAAAAAAGAGCAGGGGGGAAGCTAAAAGGTTTCTCAATCAGCAGACTGCATACAGAAAGCATCCTGATATTACGGAAACACGTCTTTACATAGAAGGAATGGAGGAGATTCTACCTGATGTTCAAAAATTTATTATATGTCCTAAAAAAGGAGAAAAGACTCCGGATATCTGGTTTTTTCAAGGCAATCAAGGAGCGATTTCCACAATAATTAGAGAGGAGAAATAACAAGTGAAAATAGGAAACAAGTTTCTAATAGCAGTGCTTGTAGCTATTGTAGGACTGTCATTTTTAATTTTTTATAAGGTTGATGAAAGAGAATGTGTTGTTGTCACTCAGTTTGGACACCCTGTTAAAACTATTACTGAGTCAGGTCTTTACTATAAATGGCCTGATCCTGTACAAACAGTCAATAGGTTTGAAAAAAGATTAGTGCTTTATAAAACTAGGTTAATTGAATATCTTACAGAGGACAAAAAAAATATAATTGTACAGTGTTTTGTATGCTGGAGAATTAGTGAGCCTTTAAGATTTTTTCAGGCAGTAGGAAATAATATAAGTGCCGAAAAAAAGATCGATGATATTATTTGTGCTCAGCTTGGAAGCATTCTGGGTAATTATGAAATGGCATCGATAGTATCAACAGAAAAAGACGCCGTAAAGATCAAGGAAATAGAAAAAGATATAACAAAGAACAGCAACAAAAAAACCATAGATTCTTATGGTATCGAAATAAAAGAAATAGGGATATGCCGTCTTGCACTGCCTCAGGATAATGTTGAGAGTGTATATAAAAGAATGAAGTCTGAAAGAGAGTCAATTGCAAATAAATACCGAGCAGAAGGAAGAGAAAAGGCTGATATAATAATGTCTGAAGCTAACAAAATTCAGAGCGACATACTGTCTGAAGCCTATAAAGATGCTGAAATTATAAAAGGAGAGGGAGACGCAGCTGCTATAAAGATATATGCAGAAGCTTTTGAAACGGATTCCGCATTTTATAAGTTTATAAGGACTTTGGGTTCTTATAATAAGATAATTGATGATAAAACTACGGTTGTTCTCTCGTCCGAATCCGACCTATTCAAATATCTTAATAAAAAGACAGACAAGGTTATAAAATAGTGGATAAAGATAACAAGAAATTCATTGAGCTAAAAAAGGATGTTGTAGCCGCCTTTGCGATGAATACTAATAAGCTATATCGCTGGTTTGCTGTATTACTATTCGGAATATACTTTCTCTCAGGCATATATATCGTAAAAACAAATGAAGTTGGACTTGTAAGACGATTTGGGAAAGTGATGCGGGAGAATGTTGAATCCGGTATTCATTATCGTATGCCGTGGCCAATAGACGAAGTTGATAAGGTAAAGATCAAAGAAATCATGAGAACAGAGCTTTCGTTCTGGTCAGATAAGGTAGATAAAGATACACTTCCATCTTATTGTATAACCGGTGACAAAAATATAGTACATCTCAAAATGATAATTAATTATCAAATAAAAGAACCGAAGAGTTTTTTATATGGAATTTATAATCCGGATAAGATTCTTGAAAACTCCATGTACTCGGCTATAGTTGAGGCAATTGCTAAAGCAAAAGTTGATGATATTCTTACTACAGCTAAGTATCGATTTCAGCAGGATACTATGCGTTTATGTCAGGAGAGGTTGAATTTTCTAGGAACAGGTTTAGAAATAAAGTCAGTGGATCTTAAAAACATAGAGCCTCCGTCAAAAGTTCTTCCAATGTTCAAAGACGTGGTCAATGCCAGAGAAGACGCTTCAACAATGGTTCATGATGCAGAATCATATTCTAATAAGATTATCCCAAATGCGCAGGCAGAGGCTGCAAAAACAATCAGTCAGGCACAGGCATATAAAATAAAAAAGATAGCTTATGCACAGGGAGAGACCCGTAAATTCTTAAAGATATTAGAGGAGTATAAGAAAGCCGAGGATATTACAGAGTTTAGGCTGCATGTGGAGAGTTTAGAAAAAGTTATGCCAAAGGTTAAAAAATACATTACCGGTTCATACTCAGATGGTAAGAAAATAGCAAATACAAAGTTTTTTATTAATTCACTATGAATAAAATAGCGATATATCCAGGCACTTTTGATCCTGTAACCCACGGGCATGTTGATCTTATCAAAAGGGGAACTAGAATATTTGATAAATTAGTTGTTGCTGTTGCGCATAATCCTGACAAAAATCCCCTTTTTACAGTTCCTGAAAGAATGGATATGTTAAAAGAAATCACAAAGGATATGAAGAATGTGGAAATTGATGATTTCGGAGGACTTCTTGTAGATTATGTGCATACAAAAAGAGCGAATGTTGTTTTAAGAGGTGTTCGCGCATTTTCGGATTTTGAGTATGAGTTTCAAATGGCATTGACCAACAGGAAATTAGCTCCGAAAACAGAGACAATATTTATGATGCCGAATGAATCTTTTTCTTATGTCAGTTCCAAAACTATAAAACAAATTGCATCTATGAACGGAGATATCTCTAAATTTGTTCCGGAAGTTGTGAACAAATTTCTGAAGAAGAAATTGAATTTCTAACTCATTATTTAGGTAGACGATTTAGAATATCTTTTAATGTCAGCTTATCAAGAATCTCTGTCTCTGTTTTTCTCGCATCAGAAAGAATAGTTTTTAGATACCCAATAGTGTCATTTTTCTCAATTTTTGGTATGGGGTTTCCATATTCTCTAAATACATCCAAAACTTTTCCGGCAGTAATTGCTTCTATTGAGAATGAAGGTTGATATGAAGACTCTCTACCGTTAACCTCGTTAATCAACCCACATTCTGTAAGTTGAAAGAGGATCTGATTAACAAGTTTTATTGATATATCAAGCTTTTTAGAGAGTTGTGCAGATGTTAGTGGTTGGCTATCTTCGTAAAAATTACGGGCTATACTTATCATAATTCTTAGTCCAAGCAATTCTTTGCATTTTGGGCTTATGGCTAAGGATTTTTCTTCTCTTGTGTATGTTCTCACATTTTGATGTGCAAAGGATATTTCTGCCCCAAATAGAAGTATCAACCAGCTAATGTAAAGCCACATAAGAAAAACAGGAATAGAAGCAAATGTCCCATAGATTGCGCTATATCTTGAAATACCTATCTGAAAGTGAATATATCCCCATTGAATAAACTGCCATAAAGTTCCTGCGATAATTCCTGCTGTCAGGGCAGATGAGAATTTTACTTTTGTATTAGGCATAAACATGTAGATAAAGGTGAACAGCAGCCACATAGATAAATATGGAGTCATTCTTAACAGCTGATGCATTAGAACTCCTATAAACTCCATGCCAAGCATTTTATTGACCAAGTTACTGTTTGACAGAAAGGCATTCACAGCTGTTGTGGAAAACGCAAGAATCGGGCAGATTAAAATCACACTCAAATAGTCAGTGAATTTTCTGAATATGTTTCTTGATTTTTTAATTCCCCAGATATCGTTAAAAGAGTTTTCAATTGTTCCCAATACAATAATTAATGTCCATACTAAAAAGCCCAGTCCTACTATGCCCAGCGTTTTTAGGTTTGTTTTACTGGCAAGATCAATAATTTTTGTTACAATTTCTTGTGTTGCTGCAGCTTTTTCAAGTACTAAATTTTTCACTGTGTCGAATTTGCCAAAAACTTTTGACATAGTAAAAATTAAAGCCAGAAAAGGAATTATAGCCAGAAGCGTTACATAAGTTAGTCCGAAAGCTGTAAACTGACATTTATCTGTAATAAATCCTCTTATAACCATATATCCCATTTTGAAAAGATTATAGGTCCATTTTTTAAGATAGGACAAGCCTGAAAGCTCTATCTCCCATAGATCCTCTAAAACAAAGTTTCTTACTCTTTTTATTATATTCATAACTTTACTATCTGCTTATTAATATATGTTATTATAACAAGTTGTGCAATAATTTGTTATAATGTAGTAGCTTTTTTAAAATTGAATGGGAGAAACAAAGATGAATTCCCTTTATCCTATGAAGAAGGAAAAAGAATTAATCGCGAGGATTAAACTGGGCGATGAAACAGGAGCAAAAACAATTCTTAATAAACTGGTTGGGGAAATATTGTTTAAAAATTCAGGGAATGGAAATGTGCGTAAGGCACGTATTCTGGAGCTTGTTGTTGTGATTTCAAGAGCCGCTGTGGAGGCTGGGGCCAATATGGAGAAGTTGTTAGGGCTTAATTATAAATATCTAGAAGATTTGTCTGAAATAAATGAAGATGAAGTATTGTATAAATGGATGATAAAAGTATTCTCTTCTTTTATGGAGGAAGTATCTAGCTCAAGCAATAAGAAGAACATGGCGATTGTAGGGCGCGCAATGAAATATATGAGAACTAATTATAACAAGAATCTGACATTAAGTAAGATAGCAAAAGCAGCATATGTAAATAACTATTATCTAAGTCACCTTTTTAGAAAAGAGATGGGTATGACCGTTGTCGACTATCTTACTAAGGTTAAGATTGAAGAAGCAAAGAAGCTTTTGCAAAATGATAGAATGAGTATTGTCGAAATTGCCTTAGACGTTGGATATGAAGACCAAAGCTATTTTAGTAAGGTATTCAAAAAGAGTGAACATACAACTCCAATGATCTATCGCAAGAAAAATTTGACATAAAAACAATATATTCCCAAAAAAGACAATATAAGTCGAGACTTGGTCAGTATTATATGTATAATCCCTGAAACGTATAAAAACTTTTAAAAGGAGAACGGGTTATGGCAGATTTACAGGCGATGGCAGATGGCTTGATTAAAGGGCAGGCGCAAGTGGTTTCGGATTTGGTAAAAAAAGCGGTGGAAGAAGGTGTCGGTCCTGAGGAAATTTTAAATAAAGGACTTATTGCAGGTATGAGTATAATAGGAGCAAGATTTAAGAAGAACGAGGTCTATGTTCCGGAGGTTCTTATAGCGGCAAGAGCCATGCATGCAGGGATGAATATTTTGGAACCGTTGCTTGCTGAGGCTGGGGTGAAACCTCTTGGTAGGATAGCGGTAGGAACTGTTAAAGGAGACCTTCACGATATCGGCAAGAATCTGATAGCTATGATGTTTAAAGGAGGAGGTTTCAGCGTGGAGGATCTTGGTGTTGATTGCGATGCTCAAAAATTTATTGATGCTGCAAAAGGTGGAGCGCAGATAATAGCTATGTCAGCGTTGCTAACAACAACAATGCCTGCAATGAAAGATGTAATAGATGCTATGAAATCCGCAGGAGTTAATGTTAAGACAATGATCGGAGGAGCGCCGATTACACAAGGTTATGCGGATGAGATTAAAGCAGATGGCTACGCTCCAGACGCTGCTTCAGCAGTTGACACAGCAAAAGAGCTTATGGCAGCAATTGGTTAAATAAATTTTTTAAAATGTATATTGATGCGCACTGGATTTCTCCGGTGCGCATTTTTTCGTTTTTTTAATATTATCTCTCTACTTTATCCAATTCTTTTTGTTTCTTTCCAGTTAAATCCATCTTGTAGAATTCGTCACTTTTCAACAATGCCATATAAAATTCGGAAGTATAATCAATATCAATCTTTGCATTTTGCAGATGGCACTCAAGTAAGTGTCCTCCTGCCTTTCTATCTTCAGTAATAAAATGCAAATGATAGCTTGGAACATTTATTCCTTCCACATAACTGGGGCACCAAAAACCCACTATTGTACCTTTAACGTTGTTAAACTCAAACGTTGATTGGTTTTTTACCACTTCAATAAGTGGAGGATATGGTTTGTTTTGCTTGGGGACACTTCTAGTCTTGATATACTTAAAAATACCCTCTATTTTAATTGCATAAAAAATATTTTTCGTTGGCAACAATTTGTCTAAAGATTGTTCCAATTGCCCATAATTCTCTGCCTTATCTAACCATACTGATTTATCAGGTTCAAAGAAAGTTACCACAGCAAATGGTGTCTTCATCGAATCATCAACAAGATAGGCTCTTCCGTCTGCTTTTACTTGATAGAATTTGCCTTCCAATCCAATCATTTCTCCATCAAGTCCATTAAAAGTGCCTATTCCAAAGTCACCATATTGCTTCAACTTTTCGTAGGTTACCTCTCCATCGTAGACTCCGTCTAAAAGAACATTAATCGTTGATATTTGAAATAGAACATCCTTGTTTTTTTGAAGATGTAAACATCCAGACATAGCTATAACAAAAAACATTGCCACCGATAAATAATGAATAATCTTCATCATCTTTCTCCTCTTAAATATTTAGTATTTTGCGCAATTCTTTTTTATGCGAAGTGTTTATATAAAAAACTGCTTGCAGTATAGCAAAATTGAGTTATCATGCAACAAATGAATAAGAAAATGGAAATTAGAAACATTGCTATTGTCGCCCATGTTGATCATGGAAAGACAACTTTGGTAGACTTTTTACTGAGGGCAGGAGGGGCATTTAACTCTCACGAAACAGTTGGTGAGCGTGTGATGGACAGTAATGATCAGGAAAAGGAGCGTGGAATTACGATTTATGCCAAAAACGCTGCAATCCATTACAAGGGAACGAAGATTAACATTGTGGACACACCAGGTCATGCTGATTTTGGTTCAGAGGTAGAGCGTGTTTTGCGAACAGTGGATGCAACCATTCTTTTAGTTGATGCCTATGAGGGCCCTATGCCTCAGACTAAGTTTGTTCTTTCCAAGTCATTAGCCCTTGGTTTGCCTGTTCTTGTTGTGATCAACAAAATTGATAGACCTGCGGCAAGGCCGGATAAGGTGGTTGATTTAACCTTTGATTTATTTCATAGCCTTGGTGCGTCTGATGAACAAATGGATTTTCCTTATATGTATACAATTGCTCGTAGTGGAATTGCTATTCGAAATTTAGAGGACGAGCATAAGGATATTACTCCTCTTTTGGATTTTATTTTGGAGAATGTTCCTGCTGCGAAGGCAGACATCGAAAAAGATTTTAGAATGCAGCCAGCCACCTTAGCTTATGATAACTTTTTAGGCAGAATAGCGGTTGGTCGTGTTTATGAGGGTAAGATTAAATCAGGTCAAATGGTGACTGTACTGAATCCTGATGGCGAAAGTCGTTCGGCGCGATTAACTAAGGTTTTTACATTTCAGGGGCTGAAGAAAGTTGAGGTTTCAGAGGTAGAAGCGGGGGACATTGTTGCTATCGCAGGTATTTCTGATATTTATGTAGGGGAAACTATTACAAATAATCCTGATGTTGAGCCGCTTCCTGCTATTCGGGTTGATCCACCTGCGCTTGCAATGGATTTTATGGTTAATACTTCTCCTTTTGCAGGGCGGGAGGGAAGCATATTAACAAGCCGCAATATTCGGGAACGTCTTTTAAAAGAGCTGGAGACCAATGTTGGATTGTCTGTTGAAATGACTAATAATACGGATACGTTTAAGGTTTATGGTCGCGGAGAAATGCACCTTTCGGTTGTAATTGAAAGTATGCGTCGGGAAGGTTTTGAGCTTCAGGTTTCTCAACCTCAAGTGGTTTTACAAGAAATTGACGGCGTTTCTTCTGAGCCGGTTGAGTCGGTGGTAGTGAATGTGCCAAAAAACATGGCTGGAAAAATCATTGAGATATTATCCTCTCGAAAAGGGATGATGAAAAATATGTCTAATGAAAATGGTAATACGATTATGGAATTTGAAATTACGACACGAGGGCTTCTCGGATTTCGTTCAACTTTTGTTACTTTAACGAAAGGGGAGGGGACTTTATATCATTCTTTTAGTCATTTTGCTCCTCATTGCGGCAAGATTGAGAAGCGTACTGTTGGATCATTAATTTCTGGTATGACCGGGACAGCAACTGCTTATGCATTATGGAACCTTCAGGAGCGTGGTCCTATCTTTATTCATCCGGTAACGGAGGTGTACGAAGGAATGATTATTGGAGAACATAATCAGGGGACTGATTTAGCGGTCAATCCTATCAAAGGGAAAAGTCTTACGAATGTTCGTTCTTCCGGTGCTGATGATGCGATTAATCTGACTCCACCGGTGGAGGTTGTGCTTGAAAAAGCTCTTGAGTATATTCAGGATGATGAATATGTAGAGGTAACTCCTAAGAGCATTCGCTTGCGTAAAAAGCATTTAACAGAGAACGACAGAAGACGCCACAGAAGATCATCCCCGACTCGAAAGAAAAAAGGATAGAAACGCAAAATCTTGTGTCTTTATGGTTGCGTAATTTCAACAACCTTTTCTCTTGATTTTTCACCCTTGATTATTCTGACGTTATTTTTCTTTATTTTAAAATATTCTGCTAACACTTTAATCAAAGCCTTGTTTGCCTTACCGTCTACAGCCGGAGCGCTTATGTGCACCTTAAGTTTTTCCTGCTCTTCAGAAACATTATTTCTCTTCGCATTTGGAATTACTCTTATATTTATCAGTTTCATTTTTCTCTTTCCGTTCTAATCGTGTCAAAGGCTCCTAATCTAGTAGCATCAATCTTAACGTGTAATGTTAAGAACTTTTCTATTGCTTTTACAGTTTCTTCTTTGAGATTAGACGGGCTGGAAGCTATCCACACAGTAAAGTTATAAAGTTCTTGAGTATCAACCCTCAGCCATTTTTTATTTTCGTAAAGAAAAGCAAACAGTGTTGTTATTGCAATTCTTTTATTCCCATTCTGGAACGGATGATTTTTAATCATGAGATAAAAAAGAATACTTGCTTTTGATGTAAGAGTTGGATAAAAGGACTTTTTTGAGAAACTTTGAAATGGAGTAGCAAGGCAACTTTCTAAAATATTAGGAAAACGTGTGGAAAAATCAGGGATTGGTTCATTAAACGACATCATTTCTTTTGCCAGTCTAAAAGCAAGATATTCTACTTCTTTTACAGTAATTGTCTGCATTATTCTCTACCAAGAAGTTTGAGAACTTCACCGTATTCTTCAACCGTCTTTCTTACAGCTTTATCAATCTCTACTTTGGCTTCCGGGCTTAGAGTAGTTCCTAAAATATTATCAACATATTTCCTGGATATAGCGTAATTCCTTCCAATTTTCACAGCTTTTATCTGACCTTTTTTGACCTTTGTATAAACCGCAATACGTGTTATGCCTAAAATTTTAGCTAACTCGGGAATAGTAATATATTCACTTTGTTTCATACTAACCGTCCTTTTATTTTTATGTTAACAGAACCACTTTGATTAACCTATGTTAACCATGTGTATGCAGGTTAACATAGAGATTATGGGAAGTCAATAGGGGATTTAACGGAGAACGACAGAAAACGTCAAAAGAGGGTAGAGACGTTGCAATGCAACGTCTCTACATAATTAATTCATTGTTTTACATTCATCCATGATAATCGTCTTCTGCCCATTTTTGAGGATTATAAACAATATAATTTCTCATATTTTCTAATTCCTTTTCATTTCTGATTATGCGATCATGAAATCTTGGCTGCCACGCAAAAAATATTTCGTTTTTGGTTTTGTTGATTGTTTTTGTACAGATGGATTTATACGAACGAATAATTGTTGATAACGATTTTGATTTTGGTGATATTCGTGAATGAAAATTATTCGTATTCGTAGAGACGTTGCATTGCAACGTCTCTACATTGCATGTGTCATTTTTAATTACCACAATCCCATGCACATGATTTGGCATAATGATGAATTCATCCAATCGCACAAATGGGAAATGATTTG
>CAZMXO010000006.1:0-21022 GCA_964570265.1 uncultured bacterium | reverse complement strand
AGCATATCAATTTGGAGATATAAGAAATACTGCGAAAAAGTCCCCCTTTGAAGAGAGATTCAGGTGGATGTAATTGTAGGGGCGGGGCTTGCCTCCGCCCTTTTATTTTGTAGGGGCACAATATTTTGTGCCCTTTTTTCTTTATGGTTTTGGGAGTATAATTGAAAGTAAGGAGAAAGTTAGAAAAGAGAAGAGTGGTTGATGGAAAAGGTTGGATAAGAAAATACGAATAGAGGAAGAAAAGTAACATGAGATTTTCTCTGTTGCAAACCAATCCCAAATTAGCAAAAGAGTGGCACTCAAGCAAGAATGGAGAATTAACTCCTCATGATGTTGCTCCAAATAGTCATAGTAGGGTCTGGTGGACTTGCGAAAAAGGTCATGAGTGGCAAGCTAGGGTTGCCAATAGAAATAGGGGAGATGGATGTCCGTACTGTTCAGGTAGATATGCTTGCAAAGACAACTGTCTGCAAACTCTTAACCCTGCACTAGCTAAGCAGTGGCATCCGACTAAAAACAAGGAATTGACTTCTCTGGATGTTACGCCTGGAAGCGACAAAAAAGTCTGGTGGCTTTGCCAGAAAGGACATGAGTGGAAAGCTAACGTTTACGACAGGTCTAAAGGCGGTGGATGTCCCTATTGCAGTGGAAGATCTGTTTGTAACGACAATTGTTTGCGAACTCTTAACCCTAAATTGGCAAAGCAGTGGCATCCGAACAAAAATCACAAATTAACTCCACGAGATGTTACCTCACATAGTAATAAGAAAATTTGGTGGATTTGCGGCGAAGGTCATGAGTGGCAGGCCCAGGTTAATAGCAGAAACTCTGGCATAGGATGTCCTTATTGCTCTGGTCAAGCAGTTTGTGATGATAATTGTCTGCAAACTATTAAACCTGTTCTTTCAAGACAGTGGCACCCAACTAAAAACGGCAAGCTGACACCTCGTGATGTTACCACTAGAAGTGGACAAAAAGTCTGGTGGCTTTGCAAAAAAGGACATGAGTGGCAGGCTTTTATCAGTAACAGGAACAGACCTAAAGGCGGTGAATGTCCCTATTGTTCTGGTAAAGCTGTCTGTGACGATAATTGTCTAAAAACCCTTAACCCTGCGCTAGCGAAGCAGTGGCATCCTACTAAAAACAAGGAATTGACTTCTCTGGATGTTACGCCCGGAAGTCACAAAAAAGTCTGGTGGATTTGCGAAAGAGATCATGAGTGGCAAGCTATGGTTGCCGATAGGAGCAATGGTAATAATTGTCCATACTGTCATTCGCAGACTTCTCGGTTAGAACTCAGAATATTTTCTGAAATGAAACATTTGTTTAGAAAAGTAAATCACCGCGAAAAAATGTACGGAATGGAATGCGACATATATATACCAAGATTAAGAATGGGGATCGAAATCGACGGTGAATATTGGCACAAGCACAAACTTGTTGGGGATAAAAAAAAGACAAAATTTTTAAAAAGCAAAAATATTACTTTATTGAGAATAAGAGGAAGTGGCTTGCAAAAAATTTCTAACATAGATATTAATTTTTCGAGAAAGGATTCGGATTTTACTGTGACAAGCAGGATAGTAAATAGAATTTTGGAACGAGAAAATATAAAAAAGAATGTAGAAAAGCGACTTAAAAACTATCTTAAATGTGGGAAAATAGCAAATGAAATTGAATATGTTGATTTGCTTGAAAGATTACCATCCCCGTTGCCTGAGAGAAGCCTAGCAGCGTGTAATAAAGACTTAGCAAAGCAGTGGCATCTAACCAAAAACGGGAAACTGACTCCACGGGATATTACCCCGAACAGCAACATGCGAGTCTGGTGGATTTGTAGTAAAGGACATGAATGGCAAGCTATGGTTGCTAGCAGAACTGCTGGCAATGGATGTCCCTATTGCGGTGGAAAAGCTGTTTGTAACGACAATTGTTTGCGAACTCTTAACCCTAAATTGGCAAAGCAGTGGCATCCGAACAAAAATTATTTAACTCCGCGAGATGTTACCCAACATAGTAATAAGAAAATTTGGTGGATTTGCAACGAAGGTCATGAGTGGCAAACGACGGTTAATAATAGAAGCAATGGTAATGGATGTCCCTACTGTTACCGTTCAAAACAATAGATAATAAGGAGAAAAGATGGCATGGGATGAAAGTAGAAAGAAAACAGAACAGGAAATGATTAAACTCTCTAAGGAAACACTCAAGTCCACCAAACAGACAAGAAATCTCACATGGGTTCTTGTTGTTTTGACTGTGGCTCTAATCATCTTAACAATTTGGCAATTTTTCAGGTAAAAAATGAAAGCAATAATGAACAATGATGTTTTCCAACAATTAATAAAATGGATTTTACTAACCATTGTAGGTGGTCTATTTTTTATGGTACTCAAAAAGTATTTGTATAAATTATATGAATCAATGCGTGATTACAAAAGGTCTTTTTCTGTCGTCGATGAACTATTAAGGGAAACAAGGCCAACTCGTTCCCACTTAAAAGGTGAACATTTGGCGGATCGTTTGCTTGATATTCAGGAAAGAGGTCCACTTACATCAAGAGATGTTTTTTATTCGAGGGGACAAGTTTGGGAAGGATTACGGTATGAAAGCCATATTGATCGGAAGCTTCAACAAAAAGGACTTGTTGAAATTTTTGAAATAAAAGGTCAATCTTATGTCAAACTATCCGAAAACACATTAACTAAAATAGTTATCAAGCGCTTATTAAGATTAGTAGAAAAAGGATATTTATAATTATTATCAATTGAGGAATCTTTACGTAAGAAGATAAATAATATGACAAGTTCAAAAATTAATGATTTCGGCCATTTTTTAGGGATGGAAAAAGAGAATGAGATAAATAGTATTGTCAATTTGGGAAAAGATTTTTATCTTATTCATAACTTAGATATTTTGTATCAAAAATCCTTCGAAATCACCATCGATAAAGTCGAGCTCAAAATTCCTGCCTTTCTTTTTGGAAATGTTCATAGAGAGTTTTATTTAGCAATGTGCAATTTTATCAGAATGCATTCCTCAATCTCGTTTCGTAACCTTCGCTGCGCAATTGATAGTCTTTTCACTGCATATTACTTGTCAAAATATCCGAAAGCTCGAGAAGTCTACTTAAGCAATTTAAAATCAAAACCAAATGAGGAATGGAAGAAAATATTTAAAAATATTAAAGCAACAATTAAAAACAATCCTGGTGAATTTCCATTGGCTAAGAAACTTATCCAAATGCACGAATCTTGTAGCATTTTTGCACATTCCGATGCCCAGGATGTTCTGACTAGATATGTTGAAAATAAAGAAAAGTTGTGTTTAGGAGCAACTTATTGTGACTACAAAGAAAATTCAGATGATTATAAAAAACGACTAGGTAAATTATTAGATGCCTTTTTCAGGATATTCTTTGTATTTTGGACGGAAATGTTTAAAAAGTGTGCTAATGAAGAATTGTTAGAAGAAATAAATATCAGAATAGTCGCATACAAAAAATATTTAGAAGATTTTCAGTAAAAGCTAGGTAAAAATAGGGACACAGCGACCTTTTCTTAAAAATTCGTGCTCAAATCTTTCAACACTGGATTCCCCTGCCTGACAAAGAGATTGCTTCGTCGCTTGAAAAGAACGTGGTTAAATCTTTATCGTTGACAAATTAGAGAAAAAACTTGCTATTGATGTTAGCATTGATAAACTGGTGGAAAGAAAGGATAAAATAGATAAGGAGAGACATATGAAAAAGGCGAAATTTAGATGTAAGAAGTGTGGAAAAAAATTTGTAAAAGAAATATTTGAAGACGGGGAAGCAGAGGCTAAAAAGCTACCGACTTCCACAATTCGTTGTCCTGATCCTGAATGCAGAGGACCGGTGGAAAGGATATAGAACAGGAGGAAAAGGACACAGCACCCATTTCCCCAAAACCCGCACTCAACCACCTAAATTCCCCCAATCAAATCAAAGAATGACACAACAAAGCAAAAGGACAGGTTACGACCTGTCCCTACATAAAAATTCCAAAAGTGCGAGATTGCTTCACTTCGTTCGCAATGACGGAAAAGGGATATTCTGCATAAACCAAAAACCTGTTGATAAATATCTTTTTATGGTAGTATGCTCTCAAAATAAAATGACGAGGGAGTTTTTTTAGATGAAACTATCAGTTGTTATACCATGTTATAACGAAAAAAATACTATCAAAGAGATTGTAAAGAGAGTAGATGCGCTGGATATCAATAAAGAGATTATAGTTGTTGATAATGTATCCACTGACGGAACACGCGAAATACTTAGAGAACTTGTTTCTCAATATCAAAATCTCCGGGTTTTCTTTCATAAAAAGCATAAGGGCAAAGGCGCTGCGCTCAGAACGGGATTTAAGTATGTTAAAGGAGATGTTGTCGTTGTGCAGGATGCTGACCTTGAGTATTCGCCGCAGGAATATTACAAATTACTAAATCAGATAAATAACGGCGCTATGATTGTATATGGCTCAAGGATTAAGGGCAGAAACAAGATGATGTACTTTCAGTATTATCTGGGGAATATCTTAGTAAGTCTGATAGCAAATATTCTCTATCTTCCATTTGTTACAGATGTATTAACCTGCTACAAAATGTGCAGGAAAGAGGTGCTGGATAATATTAATTTAAGATGTTTTGGATTTGAGTTCTGTACGGAATTCACTGCAAAAGTCAGAAAAAAAGGTTATAAAATCTGTGAAGTACCAATCAAATATAGTCCTCGCTCATACGAAGAAGGCAAAAAAATCAAGAAAAAAGATGGAGTGATAGCAATTTGGTCTCTTCTAAAATATCGTTTCGTAGATTAATTGCCCCACTAACCTCCCTGAATCAGAATAAGAATTTATTGCTGATAGTAATTCTTATTCTAGGGGCTTTACTGCGTATAAGTGTATTCGGACTGAATGATTTTCACGGAGATGAAGCTTTATACAGTTTTAGAGGAGCTGAGATTGCTTTTGGAGGAGACTGGTTTTTTCAGGCAGAAGACGTTGATAAGCCTCCTTTACTTCCGTACCTTACAGCATTATCGTTTAGAATGTTCGGATTGGGAGACAACGCTGCAAGACTTCCGAATTTCTTTGCCAGCCTGATCAGCATTTGGCTCGTTTATCAGATATGCCTTAAATGTTTTGATAAAAATACTGCAAGAATAGCCGCCTTTCTTATGGCAATTTCTCCGTACAACATACTTTATGCGCCAACAGTTTTTGAAGATACTCTGTTCGCCTGCCTGCTTCTTTTTTCTATATATTTTCTGTGTATCTATAAAGAATTCTGGGCCGGGATTTTTCTTGGTCTATGTTTCTGCACAAAGCAATTCGGCGTTCTTGCTATTCCGATTATCGGAGCATTTTTTATAGTCCAAAGATACATGAAATGGTCGCATACGAAGCATTCCGAATTCAGCTTCTGCATAAAAAAGCCTTTCATGAAACTTGTTTTTGGTTTTTCTATAGTGTTTACGATCCTGCTTATATGGGCAGTATTTTTTGAAGATCCAAGACTCGGCATTATATTTCAGGTAAACGCAACAGGCGGAGTCTTTAGAATTATGTCCGGTAAATTCACATCAAGACTTTTTCACTGGCTGGGTTTGTATTCAAAGTTTACCAACAGTCCCGTAGTGAATATATTCTTTCTTATCAGCGCTCCTGCATTGATTGTTTATGAAAGCATCAATATCAAAAAAAAGCACAGATGGAAAAGAACTATAAGCTTATGCATTGCAGGATATATAGCGCTCATACTTGGAGCATTCACATTTTTCAGATTTGGGTTCTCCCCTCATTATCTGATATTTATAATCCCTTTTGTATTCATATTGTTAGCCAGATATCTGTCTCTGATTATGCAATTTTTCATTAAAACAAAATTGCCTAATCTGGTAGCAGTATGTTCCTTTATTCTGGGGCTTTTTCTGCTCGTTAATCTTCTGTCGGGAACGCTGAACGGCATGAAGAATATCAAGCTCGGAGCAGGATGGGAAAATGAAGACGGCTTTAAAAATGCAGCGGAGTATGTTTCCATAAACGCAGAGAAATCTGCAACCGTTTACTACAACAGAGCGTTATGGACAAATGCGTATTACTACTTCTTTAATAAAAGCGTTAAGATTAAAGCTGTGGAGTTTACAAGTGATGAGCATCTTGAAAAGCTCTCAGAGGCAATATGGGATCGTGTAGATGAGGGAGTTTATTTACTTCTTGAAGATACTGGGCAGATTGACAAAGTTCAGAATGCATTTAATGAAAATCCGCAGACTGCCTATTATGGAATTAATAATATTTATGATGCTTATGGACATAAAAAATTAAACTTCAAATTATATAAAGTAACCCTCAAACCGTCCGTAACCCTTGCTTCTGTCAATACCAAAGCATACAAAAAGCCTGAGAAACTTGAGGCTTATTTAAAACCTATGTTTACAAGAACATGGCGTAATCCAAAAGAGCTCCAAATAACATTAGCATCTAGGGACAAACTTGATTTAAACGAAGGAAATCTGGGAGACATTATCTGCACTGCCTCCGACATAAAACTCGGCAAAAAATTTAATGGAATAATAAAACTTACATGGAAAGATGCCCGCGTCAATCCGGAGGCTCTTTTCCTCTATCACAAGCTTATACCTGTCCAAAGCAACAACATGTCTGCAGAAGTCTCCATCCATGATGTTACAAAGCACATTCTTGACGCAAATAAGAAGATAACCGCTTGTTCCCTGACTGGTTCAGGTAAAAACATCAGGTTAAATGGCGTTGCACATTTATTAGGCAAAGATATTTCCTTTCATATGAAAGGAACACTTAATATCAAGGATGATGCTGTTGTAGAGATAGCTCTGGTAAATGCAATAATAGGTAATACAAAAATCCCTTCGCGACTACTGCCTTTTATTTCAAAAAAACTAAACCCTTTATTTGATTTAAAGAGTTTATTCCTCGGAGTCCCTCCGAAGTATATTAATATTGAAGAATCAAAGATTGTATTTGGGACATGAAAATATTACCCAACAAATACCTTAATAATTGGGTTTGTTAGGTAAATTATTTCATTGACATTTATTACCCAACAAGTCATATTGTAGTACAGTTTGTTAGGTAATAGGAGGATTTATGAGAGGCGTTATTAAAGGAGTATTGGCGGAAGAGTTGGAAAATTCTCTCAGGATGAAAAAGGAATATGAGGAGTCTTTAATAAGATTGCCTAAAGGATGCCTTGCAAAAAGGAAAATACACGGTCACGAGTATTATTATTTAGTAAAGAGAATAGATAAGAAAGTAAAATATATTTATAAAGGCAAAATTTCTGAAGAAGAGAAAAAAAAATATGATGAGTCAAAAATGCTGAGAGCTAAATACAGAAATTCTTTATCTAGAATAAAAAAACAAATTAGATTTTTAAGGAGCTCATTACGTGGAAAAGAAGCAGTCTGAACTATGCCTTGAGATTTTGAGACGGTTTCACAGAGAAGGCATTCTAAATGATTTTATTCTTATCGGTAGTTGGTGTGTTTATTTTTACAAAGATTATTTTTCTGACATTTTGTATATAGACCAAACAACCATGAAGACAAGAGACATTGACTTTATGATAGATAATCCCAATAGAATAAAGAAAGACGTTGATATACCGGAACTTCTCAAAGATTTAGGGTTTGTTACAACTTTCAAAGGCGACGTAGGTTATATCAAACTTGACCACCCAGATTTAATACTAGAATTTTTGGTTCCAGAAAAAGGCAAAGGCACGGATAAACCTCATCCATTGCCAAAATTAGGAATTAATGCAGTTGCCTTAAGATTCTTGAATTTCCTTTCAACCAATACCATTAAGGCTAAAGTGGAAGATTTTTATTTAACCTTGCCCCATCCTGCCGACTTTGCCTTACACAAATTGATAATTTCCAAACGCAGAGTTAGAGAAGAAAAGGCTATAAAAGATAAAGACACTGCTGTTAAAATATTGAAGTTTTTAATTAATAAGGGCGAAGCAAACATAATCAGAGACGTTTTCAACTCCGTGCCTCAGAAATGGCAAAAGAAGATTATAAAGGGATTGGAAGAGCAAACGGAACAAAGTATTTTAGAGATATTGAAATCTGTTTAACATTTACTTTTTCTCTAAAACCCCTCCCCTTTTTTCTTTGGGGTTTGGGGAGTATAATGTGGAAGATGAAACATGGAAAACAACTTGATGAGGAAATAAAGAAAAATCTAAAGTGCATTGGATTTGAGGTTTAAAGATGAGATTAAAACAATTAAATATTTCAAATTTTAGGCATATTAAAAACGTAAAAATTGAGTTTGGGGAGTATATCACAGTTATTTCAGGTCTAAATGGAACTGGTAAATCTACTATTCTTGGATTAGCAGGACATCTTTTTAGTTTTAGAGAAGGACCTCAAAAATTCATGTTTAAAACATTAGATAATAAACCATTTGAAGCTGAGTATTCTGAAATATTTCGATTTTGTCCACAGCATGATATAAAGAAAAATTACACTTATGAAGGGGTAATCATTAATGATGAGGGTAAAGAAATTGTTAAACCTGCCGAATCAAGGTATGTTAAGTCTGAAAAGAGGTTTAGGATTGATGTAGGGCAAAGAACTAAATCTGGCAAGGGGAAAATTAACCATCCTGTAATATACTTGGGATTAAGAAGATTATATCCTCTCGCACAGGAAAAAGAAGAGGATATAAAAATTGATAAAGCAAGGCTAGATAATCAAGATATCGACTTTTATAGGCGAGAATCGGATGAGGTATTTGTATCTTTAGATAAGACAATTAGCCCAGAACATATAACAACATTTCATAAAGAATTTTTCGGGATTCAAACAAATAGTTATGGCGCACATGGGAATTCTGCAGGGCAAGATAATCTTGGCCAAATATTAACGGCAATATTATCTTTTAAAAAATTGCGTCCAGCGAGAGGAACTCTATTAATTGATGAACTTGATACAGCTTTGTTTGCTGGTGCTCAAATTAATCTGATCAAACGGTTTTATAGATATGCCAGAAGATATAATTTGCAAATTATATTTACTACGCATTCTCTTGAAATAATCAATTATCTTAATAATTCAGGATTAGAAGGTAATAAAGTAAATTTTCTTGAAACCAGAGATAATAAAGTAATCAATACAGTTGACCCTGATTTTATATACATTAAGAGCAGAATTTTAAGAGAAACAAAAGAAGAAACCTCTATAGATAAAATCAATATACTATGTGAAGACCACGTGGGATCTATTTGGTGTAAAAACTTAATTCATAGAACTGACATAAAGAAAGAAATTAAAGTTTTTGCCTCAGAGATATCTAATGGAGGTTTAGCTAATATGGCTTCAAAGAACTTACAGTGCTTTAAAAGATTTATATTTGTTTTAGATGGTGACTCAAAAGATAATAAAAGATTTAACAGAATAAAAAATGTAGTTTTTTTGCCCTCGAATAAGCCTCCTGAAACTGTGTTTTATAACTTTCTCAATAGTCTTTCTGATAACGATTCGTTCTGGGGAGGGGATAATCTTTTTTATAAGGACACATGTTTTAATGAATACCCAAACAGGACTAGCGCCGGAGATCACAAAAAGTGGTTCAAAAAAAATGAAGAAAATTTTGGAAAAGGCAGTTCAAGGTTATTCAACAAATGGAAAGAAGACTATCCGAAGGAAAGGCAAGAATTCATAGAATCTCTAAAAAAAATAGTTAATAAAATAACATGAGACAAAAAAAGAAAGTTTAAAAAAGCGAATAAAGGACAGAGTGCCCTTTTCCCCAACCCACTCCACCCCAAACTCTAGGGACAAAGCACAAAGGAAAGATTTTAAGTGAATACAAAATTTATAAGCAGATTTAAAGGCAGTTTGAACAACAGGGATTGGAATGTCCCGTTGATTGCAATAATATTACTTGGTGTGGCGTTTAGGCTGAGTGTGTTTTCAACTCATGATTTTCATTGTGATGAGGGACTACATGGCTCCTATATTCTTGATATTGCAGAAAAAGGAGACTGGCTCTTTCGTTCAACCGATGTAGACAGACCTCCTGTTTCCTTCTATGTGACAGCTCTCTTTGTTAAGGTTTTAGGCAATCATGTCAATGTTCTCAGACTTCCGAATTTGTTGGGAAGCATAGCTGGCATATTTTTAATATATCTTATCTGCCTAAGGCTTTTTAATAGAAAAACCGCTCTCTGGGCGGCATTTCTGCTCGCAGTTTCTCCTTATAATATTGTATTTGGTCCGACAGCATTCATAGATGTTCTTATGTCGTTTTTTATTTTGTGGAGCTTCTATCTCTTATGTATTGATAAAGATTTTTTATCGGGGATTGTTTTTGGCCTGGCGCTTAGCACAAAACAGCCTGCTGTTATGGCTATTCCTTTATTCATGTGTTTTTCAATATTGCTTTTTTGGAGAGATAATAACCAATTTAATATAAAGCTGTATTTAAAAAAATATTCCAAGTGGGTATATGGTTCTCTGATCGTTCTGGCACTGCTTTTTGCATGGTCAGCTCTATACCAAAGGCCAAGATTCGGCATTCTTGGAAAGGCATTTTCGCATCAGAACAGCGTGTTTACACTTGATATCGGAAATTTCACTGAACGAGTCATGCAATGGGTGCAGTATGTAAAACTTACGTTTAATTCCATGCCGTTAAATATTCTGTTTATCCTGTCAATCCCTTTACTCGTTTATAACTTAATAAGACTTTTCTTTAAGATCAAACTTAAAAGAAGATTTGAGATTATTGCTGATATTTTCCTGATACTTTTTGTATTTACCCACATACTTCTTTTTGTTGTGTTTCAATTTAAGGTATATGATAGATACCTACTCCTGATATCACCCTTTATGATAATAGTGCTTGCGAGAGTTCTGAATTATATTATCAATTCTCCTGCAATGAGAAACAAGTTTATAAAAACAGGTTTTATTTTAGTAATAATCCTATCCGGTTTTTGTTCCACAAAGAATATCGGGAGATTGGATATGGGCGCCGTTTATTCAAAAAGCGACGGCATGAGTGATGTATCCGTATATCTAAAGAACAACGCACTTCCAAATAGTATTATTTATTTCACGCGGGAGGTTCCATGGGAGATGTGGTATTACTGTCATGAGAAGAAATGGCGCATGAAGACACTCCTGCAGGAAGGCGTTGAAAAATTCAAAAAAGATGTACGCGACAAATTCTATAAAGGCATCTACGTTGTTATGTACAAAGATGATATGAACATGATGCCTTTAATCAGGGACGCACTCGGAAAAAGCTGGGAAACAGCATGGTACAAAGCCGCTTCTCAGCATGAAATATATAAAAGAGGAGATAAGCCTTTTGAGGTATATAAAGTTGTTTTGAGAGAAGACATTAAAGTCGATGACATCAAAAAGAAATTGGATGTGTCTAAAGTGCAGGAATTATTAGAACGTAGATTTCAAAGTAAAATAGCCTCTGATATCAATTTAAATATGATTATGAATCCGTCACGGAATTTTAGAAACGGCTATTTTGATGAGATAGTTATTAAGACCGATAATATAAAGTTAAAGCGGGGTATAAAGGCAAAGATTCATCTTAACTGGAGCAAGGTTAAACTTAATATGGATGAACTATTGCTTAATTCTAATATCAACGTTGAATCCGGCGATGCCAGTAAGCCAAAGTTGATAATATCCAAAGATTGTTTCAGGAAATTTCTGGAAAAAAAATTAAAAAAGATATATGTGCAACAGGTTAATTTTGAAGGTAATAATGTCGTTATAGAGGGTAAAACAAAATTCATCAAAACACTGCATATCAAGGCAATGTGTGAGCTTAAAATAGAAGATGAACAAAGATTGATATTCCGTATGAATGACGTCATATTGAAAGAAACTTGTCTGCCCGGTTATCTTGTAAAACTTATCAATAAAAAAGCCAAAATAGAACAGGTTTGGGAACTTCCACTGCTTATAAAGGCAGATAGTGTATCTTTTACAGAAGATGATATTGTAGTAGAATAAAAATCATGAATATACTCCAGATATCAAATTCAAAAGTATACGGCGGAAACGAGGAACATATAAGAGCCCTTATAAAGTATCTTAATAAGGAGAAATTTAGCGTTCTTACCGCAGTGCCTGAAAATAGTGAATTTGGAGAAGTATTAAAGAACGAAAATTTTAAAATAGCCCACAATGAAATTTCATCTAAGTTCAGTTTCCGCTCATTAATAAATATAACCAGAATCATCCGTAAGAACAACATCCGTATTATTCACACACACAATAGACGAGAGGACCTGCTGGGCGCAGTCGCATCTCTAATTCTAAGAATCCCCCATGTTGTGACAATCCATGACCGAATAAATATGAATCAGAAAGGGGAAAGAGTTAGTAACTTTAATGCCATGCTTTACAAATTTATCCTGAAGCATATACCAAAAAAGATTATTGCTGTTTCCGAAGCAACAAAAGAGGACATTATCCAAGAGATTAAAATAAGTAATCATAAAGTAATTCATATTATTAATGGAACTGATTTTGAGAGACTGAATATTGATATAGATACTCATAAAAAGAAAGAGAAGCTGGTTGGATTGATTGCAAGGGTCAGAAATAAAGAGATTGGTAAAAAAGGCCACCTGTATTTTCTTCAGGCCTGCAAAATAGTATTGAATGAACACAAAAACATTGGGTTTATGATATGCGGCGAAGACAAGGCAACAAGAGAATATCTTGAGGGTATTTGTAGAGAATTAAATATTCACAAACATGTAAAATTTCTGGGATACAGAAAGGATATTGCAAATGTCATATCCATGTGTGACATTATAGTTCAGCCTTCATTATTTGAAGGACTGCCAAGAGTGCTTGTTGAGGCAATGTATCTCGGGAAATCGATTATAGGAACGGATGTAGACGGAATAAGAGAAATTATTAAACATAAGAAAACGGGTTTGTTAATTCCTTCCAAAGACACAAAATCATTAGCAAACGCTGTAATGCAGCTTCTTGATAATGAAAGTCTCGCAAACGAGCTGGGCGACAGCGCAAACAAGTTTATCAAATTAAATTATAACGCGCGGGTAATGGCACAGCAAACAGGATTATTATATCAGCGTATGCTTGCATAATCCAAATGTTTACCTAAGTGGGTTTCAAGCATCCCGTAGTGCTCATTCTCATAAGTATTCAGCGTCTTGTATATCTCGGCTTTTGTATCTTTCAAGATGCTCCCATATGTAATATGCATGAGCTGTCTGGAGTTATTTTCATCGAGAAGTCCGGGGAGCTCTTTATCTGAGAGTTTACTGAGCGCGGGAATTTTGGACAAATCAGTAGTAACATGATAGGACTTACGGTCTTTCTCAAAATTATCAAGAGCAATCTGATGTATGCGTCGATACAAGACAGGGTTTTTATGACTAATAAGGCGGACTGCCTCCAGCCAGTTTGTTCCGGCTGTCTTGATGTGAAATACTCCTTCAGTAGCTTCTGCTATTATCGGATAAATGGAAAATTTATCACTGCCGCTATGAATGCTCAGCTTATATCCGCCAAAGTGACGACATATATCAGCATGAGCTAAAAATTCCTTTTTAAACGTCTCTATATCGCCGATATAATCAATTCCTTTTTCAAATTCTCCAATAAACCTTAAAGCCAGACTTGTAAAATTAACCCTCTTTCGCCTTAGTTCCTCTACAATAAATATATGAGCTAAAAGAGTTGTTGGCGTCTCAGTTTCGTCTACTGATGCCTCAAAATCGAAATCGGTTGGAATCCTCTCTTTGATAATGTTATAGCAATCTACAATATGCTCTAATGCTCTGGCATAGACAGAAACGATATTCATCAGCTCGGGTTTTGTTATCTTGTATGTGACTGCGCCTATTTTATAGGTGTTTCCCAGATAAAGTTTTTCGTAGAGAGATGCCTTTGGAATACTTGCATACGCTGATGCAAGTTCTTCACTAGACATATCCTTTACATTGTCATTGATATGGTCTGAGGGGTCTATTGTGTACATAGTATAACCATGTTCGCACGCTCTAATAACATCATCCTGCTCTTTGACATGGTCAATATCCGCTCCGTAGCCCTTTTTGTATCCTTCCTGAAAAACTCCCCATACAGCATCATCCAGAACAATCTCCATACTGCGTCCCGTACGCTCCATTTCCCGTATAGACTGCTGGGCAAAGATTGGAAATATATCTCTGTCTTTAATAGCCTTGATATGTCCCGGAGTAGCTAATCCTAATCTGTCCCCAAAACCAAAACTTTTATTAATTCCGCAGGCAGCAGGTTTTAGATGTTTGAATAAATCGCACAATCTAATAGCATTAAGATGAGTCCTTTCATAAACATTGTATTTAGATGTTTTTTCTACAGGCCTCTCAAATTCCTTATCATCCGAAACCAAATATTTATCAAGACCATTACTCGCAAGAAAGTAGGTACTGCCATCTTTTTCCATCTTGGATTCAGTGTAAACTTTATAACCTTCTGCAATAATAGATTCCATTTAAGTGCCTCCTTAATTTTAGTGATTCGTTTTCTGATTTACTATATATCTAATTCAGGGTAATTACTCATCTTATTAGAGCAATTTCCTTATACCAAAAAGATGGTATCATGACAATGGATATGTTGTGAAATATTTGCTATCATAAACTAATTATGAATATTTCAAAATTTAGAATTGCAGTTGCGACTGGAGTTTTTCTATTCTCTTTAGCAATTATCTCCGGCTGTGCTTCCAAGCTCTGCATCGCTCCTTATCCTCTGCCTCATGTTAAAGTAAAAATGCATACTCCCGGATATTGGATATCTAAGACGGACAATCCGGATAAAGTAATAATGTCCGCAAAACGAATAGAAAGATTCAATGAAATTAATTGCACGAAAGGAACAACATTAGAGAAAGTAATCCTGATGGATAATATAATGTCAGGAAGACAATTATCTGAGAATATACTGAGTTCAATTAAAGATATTCGAAAAAAGAAACGGTACACAACTGATAATATGCGAGTTGATAATCTGTTTTTTGAAGCCATATACCGCAATATAGACCTGAATAAAATTCCTGATAAAATAAATGTTAAGTTTGGACTTACGCTTCGCAGGGCAAATCTACGCATTCTACCAACGGATGAGATTATTATGTCCAGAAAAAACGAACATGATTTTGATAGATTCCAGGACAGCGCTATTGATGTGGGACAGCCTCTGGCATTGTTATGGGAAACCAGAGACAAGAAATGGGCATATGTAAAGACAGAAATTACGCCAGGTTGGATTCACGCTGAAGATATTGCAATCTCAGATAATAAGAATGATATTGTTGAGTACAGCGACGCTCAAGAATTTGTTGTTGCAACGGGGAATAAAATCGATATTTTCTCTGATTCTAAGTGCGAAAATTTTCTTGATAGCGCACAGATGGGAACACGTTTTCCTTTAATGAGCAGCAAAAAAGGGTATTTTATTATTACGTTTCCTGTTGCAAATAGAAGAAATAAATTGTCTTTTAGAAAGGCGTACATACCAATTTATGAGGATGTAAACACAGGATATCTTCTCTATACAAAAAGGAATGCAATTAATCAGGCTTTTAAATTATTGCATACCCCTTATGGCTGGGGAGGCATGAAAGGAGAAAGGGATTGCTCCAGATTCATAATGAATGTATTTGCGTGTTTTGGAATAAGGATGCCCCGTAATTCAAGTCGGCAGGCAAGAATGGGTGTGAAAATCGCAAGAATTGAAAAGCTTTCACCCTGCATATCTACTCTTTATTTGCCAAGACATATAATGCTCTATCTTGGAAAAGATAATGAAAATTATTATGTTATTCACGACACATGGGCGTATACCGAAGGGAAGTGGCCGCGTGTGACAAAAAAACATATTGGCAAAGTGGTAGTATCAGATCTGAGTTTAGGAGAATACAGCAAAACAGGATCTCTGCTTGAGCGATTAAAAATCATGAAAATTATAAATGGGGAGTATTAGAATGCTTAAAGTTGGAATAGTTGGTATGGGACATATGGGGGAAAGACACATTAATAATTATAAGAATATAGATAATGTAGAAGTTGGTGCGGTTAATGATGTGCGGATTAATGAATTAAAAAACAAATTTGATCTTGAGGGAATTAAAACATACGAAAAATTTGACGATCTGCTAAATGATAAAGATATTGATTTTGTCGATATATGTTTGCCGACATTTCTTCACAAGGAATATACAATTAAAGCGCTTGATGCAGGTAAGCATGTAATTTGCGAGAAACCCATGGCTATGAATGTGGAAGAATGTGACGCAATGATTGAGGCACAGAAAAAAAGCGGCAGGTTTCTCATGATCGCGCAGTGCATCAGATTCTGGAACGAATATGAAATACTTAAAGATTATGTTTCTAAAAACAAGTTTGGCAAACTTCTGTCATTATATATGCTTCGAGCATGTCAAACTCCTTCATGGTCATGGAATAATTGGTTGGCGCAGGGAAGTAAAAGTGGGGGGGTAATATTGGATCTGCATGTTCACGATGTGGATATGGTGAATTATCTATTGGGTACGCCTAAAGCTGTATATAGTGTTGGTGCGAATGCAATAAAAGACGGCGAAATTGATATATTGTCGACACAGTACTTATATGATAAAGATATTGTGGTAACAGTGGATTGCAACTGGGTTGTTGAAGGTGGAGTTGGATTTGAGATGAGTTACAGGGCATATTTTGAGGGAGGAACTATCATCTTCTCATCGAAGAATAATCCCAAGATTACAGTATATCCAAAAGGCAAAGACCCATTCGTTCCTGAACTTGGGACAAAAAATGCATACGAAAAAGAGTTATCGTATTTTGCGGACTGTATAGAAAAAGGCAGAGAGCCTGAAATAGTTACTCCCCAAAGCGCTCGAAATACAATAAGAATAGTAGCTGCTGAACTGAAATCAATCAAATCTAAAGAGAAAGTAATTCTCAAAGTCTAAACGATAACTTGTTTATTACATAGGAAATGATTTGTGAAAATATTTAAGGAAGGAGGACATCGTCTGTTTGAGAAAGATCCTGAAACAGTAAAAGTAGTTGTAGATATGCTGCAAGATCTGGAAAAAAATGGGGTGGATGCTGTGAGAAAATACAGCAAGAAATTTGACGACTGGGATCCCGATAATTTCGAGTTAAACCAGAAACAAATTAATGAAGCCATAGACGAACTAACTCCTCAAGTTATTGAAGATACAGATTTTTGCCAGAAAAATGTCAAAAAATTTGCACAGGCTCAACTTGAGACTTTAAAACCCCTCGAAAGTCAGATACGTGACGGCGTTATACTAGGACACAAACATATCCCGGTAAACGTTGTTGGTAGTTATATTCCGGGAGGTCGCTATCCTATGTTCGGGTCTGCACAGATGAGTATCATTCCTGCTAAAGTAGCTGGTGTGAAAAATATTTATGCATGCACACCACCGGTAAAAGGGCAAGGGTATTATCCTGCTACCATTAATGCCATGAAAAAAGCAGGAGCAGATAGAATTTTTATTATCGGAGGTGTGCCTGCCTTGGCTATGATGGCTTTCGGTATGGGGGTAGTAGAACCTGTAGATATTCTCTGTGGCGCAGGAAATAAATACGTAGCTGAGGCCAAGAGACAATTATTCGGTCGTTGCGGTATAGATCTGCTGGCCGGGCCCACAGAAATAATGATTATCGCCGATGACCAAGCAGATCCTGCACTGGTTGCCTGCGACTTGCTCGGACAAGCAGAGCACGATCCAAATAGCGGCATTGCCCTGATTTGTTTCAGTGAAAATTTTGCTAAAACGGCTAGGAATGAAATCAAAAAACAGCTTGCTGTTTTACCTACTAAGGATGTCGCAGAAATTTCATGGAACAATAATGGACGAATATATATTGCAGACGATAGAGATGAAGCTATTAGAATAAGTGATGACTATGCACCGGAACATCTTGAACTACACCTCAGGGATCAAGATTATTATTTTGACCGATTGACTAATTACGGTTCTCTCTTTATAGGCGAAGAAACCACGGTGGCTTACGGAGATAAGTCTATCGGAACCAATCATATCCTTCCCACCAGCCGCTCAGCACGTTATACAGGTGGCGTATGGGTAGGAAAATTTTTAAAAACCTGCACTTATCAGCGAATGACACCGCAGGCAAGTAGAATTATCGGTGAAGTTACTGAACGACAGTGTAATATAGAACGAATGTTGGCACATGGCATTACAGCCAAAGTGCGGGTTGAGCGTTATGCTAACACGGTAAAAGATTCTTAGAAATTATGGGTGAATTTAAATATTGGACATAGAATGATGTAGGGGTTCAAGATATGGGTATAAATTTCGACCAGGATCGTTGGCAGCAAGTGAAGAAGACGTATCGAGAGTGGTGGAATGGAGAATTACAGCGTCCCATCATACCGGTTATACTTCATGGCAGAGATGCGGGACGACCAGAACCCGATATACCTCTGCTAAGTCCGGCGAATTGTACCGATCTATCTATTCCGGCTGAGCAGTTGATCGATAGGATCGATTATGAACTCTCGACACAAGTCTATATGGGTGATTCTTTCCCCTGTTTCGATATGGACTGCTTTGGTCCTGGAGTAATCGCTGCATTCATGGGCGCAATCTTGGACAACAGTACGGGCAACGTCTGGTTTCGTCCTGCCAAGGAATTACCTATTAAGGAAATCCACTTTCGATTTGACCCAAACAACATCTGGTTCCGTCGCGTGCAGGAGATCTATGTTGCCGGGATGAAGCGCTGGCAAGGTCAAGTCCTGATGGCTATGACTGATTTAGGAGGGAGTCTTGACATCCTGTCTACATTTCGCCCTAGCGAAAAGCTGCTGTTAGATCTCTATGATTACCCCCATGAAGTAAAAAGACTCCTGTGGGAGGCGCACGAAGTTTGGCACAAATACTACCAGACGCTTAACAGTGTGCTCCAACCAACGAACCCTGGTTACTCGGATTGGTCTGGAATTTACTCAGAAGAACCGAGCTACATGCTTCAGTGCGACTTCTCCTACATGATCGGGCCAGAGATGTTCGATGAATTCGTCAACCCGGAATTGGTAGCATCATGTACAAGACTACATCATAGTTTTTATCACCTGGACGGCAAGGGGCAACTGCCGCATCTAAATTCGGTACTCAGCATTCCTAACCTTGACGGTGTCCAGTGGGTACCTGGTGCTGGCAACCCCAACGATTCGCATTGGCCTGGTGTATATCAGAAGATTGTCTCTGCCAAGAAGAAGATTCAGCTCTTTGGCGGATTCGATGTGCTTGACAAAGTCATCAACCAGATCGGAACGAGCAAAGAAATACAGCTAGGAGGCACTTCGGGAAAGAACGAGATGGAAATCCGAAGGAAACTCCAGAAATATGGGATTGAATAAAAATGCCCAACAAACGAAAAATATATATACCATAAGAAGCTGATAATGAACCCACTGATGTTTGATCTTGACGGCAAAATAGCATTGATTACCGGCGCCGCTACAGGATTAGGTGCTGCGATTTCAATAGCTTTGGCAAAAGCTGGGGCTGATATTGCCATATCAGATAAACCTGATAAGAATCTTGACTCTACTGCTATAAAAGCAAAAGATTTTGGGCATAAAATTTTTACTTTTGATATGGATGTTCGTAATTTAAATCAGATAAAAAAAGGCATTGATGCAGTTGAAAAAGAATTTAGCAGGATAGATATTGTGATTAATAATGCTGGGATTAATAGACCAACAGTCGGTTTGGATGTAACAGAGGAAGTATGGGATGATCATTTTAATACAAATATAAAAGGCGGTTTTTTTGTGGCTCAAGCTGCTGCATCCGGAATGATAAAACGCAAATGGGGTCGCATTATATTTATTTCGAGCCAATCAGGCTTAATTGGAATTCCAGGCCAGCCTGTTTATTGTTCTACAAAAGGCGCTGTAATACAGCTCGTACGTACATTGGGTGTAGAGTGGGCAAAACATGGAATCACAGTAAATTCCATTGCTCCTACTTTTGTAGAGACTAATATGACCCGGAAGCGGCTACAACAGGAAGAGTTCAGGAAGTTTGTACTGGGGAAAATCCCATGCGGCAAACTCGCCACTCCAGAAGATGTTGCTACAGCAGCGGTTTATCTTGCCAGTGAAGAAGCCGGAATGGTTAATTGCCTTACCCTTTCTGTCGATGGTGGCTGGACAGCTTGGTGATAAAATATGCTTATGATTTTGGCAGAGGTTTTGCGTTTCTGCATTTAGGATAGCCGCCGCACGCTAAGAATTTTTGTCCTCGTCGGTTTGTTTTTATCAGCATTTTACTTCCGCATTTCTCGCAGACCTGATCCGATTCTTCAGGAGGCTTTCTTTCTACTATCTTTCCATCCTTATCAAGACTCTTTGTGTTTTTGCATTTAGGGTAGCCGCTACATGCTAGAAACTGCCCGCCTCTGGATGTTCTTATTAGCATAGGACTCCCGCATTTCTCGCATTTATATTCTGTCTCCTGCGGCAATACCTCTTTTATCAGCGGATCATCATTTTTAATAGCTTTTGTCTGTTTGCATTTTGGAAATGCGCTGCATGCATAGAATCTTTTGCCAAATCTCCATTTAATAACCATGGGGCTTCCGCACTTTTCACATTTTATATTGGTCTTTTCAGGAGTTCCAGCTTGCGTAAGATCCTTTTTGAAACTCACATAAAATTGCTTCAGTACATCAATCCAGTCTTTTTTGCCGCTTTCAATCAGGTCCAAAAGCGATTCCATATCTGCTGTAAACTTTATATCAAGGATGTCAGAGAATTTTTCAATTAAAAAATTATTTGTAAGTACTCCGATATTTGTAGGATGAAAGAATCCTTTTATCTTTATTACGTATTTTCTGTTTTGTATAGTATTAATTGTCGGTGCATAAGTTGAAGGTCTTCCTA